>DATGCY010000356.1:0-7842 GCA_035311385.1 Candidatus Methylomirabilota bacterium | reverse complement strand
TCGCTCCAAGACGGCGGCGCGACGTTTGTGGGCCTGGAGAACTACCAGCTGCAGATCGAGGACCGCCAGTTTTGGCGGACGGTGGCGGTGACCGTCGCGTACACCGCCCTCACGATCGCGGGGAAGCTCGCGTTGGGCCTCAGCTTTGCCCTGCTTTTGTCCCGGCCATTTCGAGGCCGGGCCCTCGTCTTCCTGGCCGTCTTCCTGCCCTGGGCGTATCCGGGGAGCGTCAGCGTGATGGGCTGGTACTGGACGCTGAGCCCGCCGATCACCACGGCCTATTCCGCCCTCATGGGCAACCTCAAGCAGAGCGTGGACAGTATCCTCGGTGGGGGCGCGTGGCTGTTCCTCACCGTCACCCTGTTCAACATCTGGCGGGGCAGCTCCTTCATCGGGGTGCTCTTGCTGGCGGGCATCAACGCCATCCCGCCGGAGCTGTTCGAGTACGCGCTGCTCGAGTCGAAAAGCCCCTGGCAGCGCTTCCGGTCGGTGACGGTGCCGCTTCTCAGGCCTTTTCTCGCCCTCGGCGCCTTCCTGTCCCTGACGAGCGCGTTCACCGACATTGCCAATATCTGGATGCTCACGGCGGGTCGCATCGTCTTTCCCGTGCTGGGTACCCAGGCGTACTGGCTCGCCATTCACGGAGGGGAGTTCGGCCAAGCGTCGGCCTTGTCACTGCTGCTGGTCCCCTTCCTGCTGGGCGTCCTTCTGGTGCTGTTCCGGCTGTTCGACGCCCCGGAGCCTGCGTGAGTCCCCGGCCTTGGTGGGTGACCTTCGGCTACTCGATCCTCATCGTTCTGGTCACGATCTACTGCCTCTTTCCGATCTACTTCGTGCTGGTGCAGTCACTCAAGACGGCCCAGGAGGATGTCTTCGGCAACCCTCTCATCGTCCTCCACCCGAGCTTCGAGAACTTCGAGGACCTGTTCGAGGCACGGGAAGGGAGCCGTGGCTTCGTGGGCTCGGTGCTCCGCCGCTCGTATCCGTTCCTCGATTGGCTCGCCAACACTCTCGTGGTCTTTGCCGGCACGCTGGCCCTGACGCTCTCCTTGAGCCTCGCCGCCGCCTATGCGCTGGGGCGGCTTCAGCCCCCAGGCTTCCGGTGGTGGCGGCGCGCGATCTTCGCCACCTACGTCATCCCGCAGACCATTCTCTTCGTGCCGCTCTACCGCGTGGTGCTCGGGCTCGGCCTGGACGACAATCTCCTCGCGCTCCTCCTCGTCTATCCGGCCATGGCCCTTCCCTTCTGCATCTGGATCCTCTCCGCCTATTTCCAGCGCCTGCCGCGGGAGATCGAGGAGGCGGCCTTCATCGAGGGGGCAAGCCGCGCCACGGCCTTCTTCCGGATCGTCCTGCCCATGAGCCGTCCGGTCCTCGTGGCCGCCGGGATCTTCACCCTCGGCTTGGCCGCGAGCGACTTCATGTTCGCTTCCCTGTTCCTGCTGAGCGGCCACAACCAAACCATCCCGGCCGGGCTCGGCACCATGGAAGTGGCCCTCGACGAGCTGGCGGCGGTGGCGGGGATCAACCTGATGGCCATCCCCGTCGTCCTGATCTCCTCGCTCTTCGCCCGCAGCTACGTGCGGGGTCTCACGGCCGCCATGGTCGAAGGAAGCTGATCAGGGGGCGGGGACGATGCGGATAACGCGGTGCAGGGCGGTCTCGGCGACGTAGAGCGCGTCACCGTCGACGACGATTCCCCCAGGATCGCCGAGCTCGCTCGCCACGATGCGCACCTCGCCGGTCGGTCGGATCCGATAGATCTGGCGGATGTGAAACCCGCCGCAGACGTAGATGCTCCCGTCACGGCCGGAGGTCAGGTTCGTCCGATGGTAGTGGCCCGAGGGCAGCCTCGCCACGAGGCGAAGCTCGCCGTCGGAGCCGAGACGTAGCACCTCTCCGACTGCGCTCAGGAACGCCAGATCGTCCCCCACTGCTGTCACGCCGATGAGGCGCCAGGGGGCCTCCGCGGGTTTGCTTTCCCCGTGCGGCAGAATCGGCACGAGCAGATCGGCGCGCCGCGGGAGCGCCCGCTCCTCGTGGACTCCGATCCGGAAGACCACGGGTCCCCGGTATCCTTCCTCGGTGAGCCAGCTGAGCGAGGGCGGCAACGGCGCTTCGGACCGGAGATGCATCTCCGGGCTCGCGTAGTCGACGAAGACGAGGCGTCCCCGCGGGTCGAGAGCGATGGCACTTCCCCCCAAGAGGTGATTCAGGCCCACCACCATTGGCTGCAATCGCGGGCCTGCCCCCAGCCGATAGATGCGATTGCCGTTCTCCTCTCCGAGAAAGAGATCGCCGGTCCCCGATTCCACGGCGAGGCTGCCGAGCGTGGTCTTTCGCGGCTCGTCGGGAAACGGAATCACGAGCCGAGATGCTCGCGTGGCATCCACGGGGAGAGATGAGCGCAGGTCGACGCGATAGATCTCCCCTGCGGCGTCGCCGCGCCACCCTTGGCTCAGCACGACGAGCGCTCCCCGCTCATCGAGGGCAAGCTGGAGGGGCCGGGGAATGTCCGTGACCACGACCTCGACCCGGAAGCCCGCCGGCACGTCGGCGCCTCTGGCGGGGAGCGCGCTCACCGGGAGGATCACGGCGGCAACCCCGAGCGCGAGCCGAGCGCACCAATCGCGCCTCTGCCTTGACACGAGCGAAGCGGCTCTGCTAGCCTCCGCGTGTTCCAAGGACCTAGCCGGCGTCAGTACCTTGCAGTTCACAGTTCTCCTGGGGAGGGCACCGATGATCATGAGGATATCCATCGCTGCCGCAGCCAGTCTGCTCGTCATCGCCCTCGCCACCCCGCCCGCGAGCGCGCAAGCTCAGAAGCCTCCGGAGCCCAAGGGTGTCAAAGTCACCGGGCTGGTGACCTCGCTCGGGGGATTCTCGGCCACCGTGAACACGCCGCTCCTCGTCACGGGATCCACCGTGGAGCTGGAGCCTGGTGGGCAGACGGGCAAACAGCAGTTCCGCGTGCCGACCTTCATCTACGTGCTCGAGGGTGTGCTGACCACGAACTACGAGGCGGGGCCGGTCGGGATCATGGGAGCCCAGTATCACGCCGCGGGTCAGTCCTTCATGGACAATGGCGGCTGGTGGCACAATCACCTGAACTCCTCCAACAAGCCGGTCAAGTACTTGATGCTCCACCTTGGCTACCCCGGTCGGCCCGATCCGATACAGAGGCCGGAGAAGGACGAGTAGTATCCTCGGAGGGGGGCCGCAGTTCGAGTTGAGCGGCGGTCCGCCGTGAGACGAGAGCTGAGTTGATCCCCCTTCCGAACCTCCCCCGATCGATGGTGCGGGCCAAACCCGCGCTCGAAGCGAATCGCCAAACGGTGAGTGAATTCACTTGCCGACGCCGCCCGTGATGCCCTGGATGAACCGGTCGAGGAAGAAGTTGTAGAGAATCGCCACGGGCAGTCCCACCAGCAGCACCGCCGCCATGATCGAGCCCCAGAAGAAGACGTCGCCGCGGATCAGCTCCGTCGGCACGCCCACCGGCACCGGCTTCTGGTCGCCGGGGGCGACGAACGCGAGCCCGTAGAGAAAGTCCTGCATCGAGAGCGTGAACGCGAAGATGACCGACGTCAGGACGCCGGGCAGGCTCACGGGAAGGACGATGCGCAGGAGCGCCCCGAACTGGCCACAGCCGTCGACGCGCGCGGCCTCCTCCATCTCCATGGGCACGGTCTTGAAAAAGCCCATCATGAGCCACGTGCAGAACGGGATGGTGAAAGTCGGGTAGACGACGACGAGCGCCCACCATGAGTCCTGCAGCCCGAGTGAGGCCACCACCCGCGAGAGTGGCAGGAACAGGATGATTCCCGGCACCAGATAGGTCATGAAGATGGCAATCCCGAGGTTCTCGGCCCCGGGCAGTCTGAGCCGCGCCAGCGCATATCCGGCCGGCACCGCGGTCAGGAGGGTAATGAGGGCAACCCAGGCGGAGATCGTCATGGTGTTGATGATCCAGCTGCCGTAGTTCGTCTGGAAGAAGAGGATCTCGAAGTTCTTGAGGGTGGGAGGGAGGTTGAACCAGAAGGGAATGTTGTTGATCCGGTAGAGGTCGGGCTCCTGCTTCAACGCGGTGATCACCATCCAGTAGACGGGAAAGACCGCGATGACGAGAAACGGCGCCACGCCCGCATAGAGCAGGAGATGACGGCGAATCTCCTTCTGACGACGGGTGCGCGGTGCCGCCGCCGCCCTCACCAGTCCCTCCGCTTGATGTTGCGAAGCATCAGGAAGAGCGCGGGAAAGAGGAGCGGAACCAACGTGAGAGCGATGGCCGCGCCCCGCCCCAGGCTCCCCGCCTGGATCCCGATCTGGTAGGCGAGCACGGGCAGGATCTGGGTGGCGTTGCCCGGGCCCCCCGCGGTCAGGAGGTAGACCACGCTCAAGTCGGACAGCGTGAACACCGTGTCGAAGAGGAACCCGATGATGAGGATGGGGAAGATCATCGGGGTGACCACGTGGCGAAACCGCTGGAAGAATGTGCAGCCGTCTACCCGGGCGGCGTCCAGGACCTCCAGGGGCACCGAAGTGAAGCCCGCGAGGAGCACGATGGCCGAGAAGGGGAAGGACCGCCAGACGTTGACCCCGATGCAGGCGAAGAGGGCCAGGTGCGGCTGGCCGAGCCAGATGGGCCAACTCTCCGAGCCGTAACCGCCGATGAGCCCGGCGCGGCTCAAAGCCCAATTGATGACGCTGAACTGCGAGTCGTACATCCACTTCCAGGACAGCACGCTGACGGCTACGGGCAGGGTGAAGGGGATGACGACGAGCGCCCGCACGAGCTTCTTCCCCCGGAAGTTTTGCAGGAGGAGGAAGGCCAGGCTCGTGCCCAGCACGCTCTTGAAGATCGCCGCGACGACCAGGAACACCACGCTGTTCCTGAGGGCGATCCAGAAGGTCTCCATTTCCCACGCGGCCTGGAAGTTCGCCAAGCCAATGAAGGCGGCGGTCTGATCGCCGACATTCGCGTCGCTCACCGCCAGGTAGAGCGAGAACAGGAAGGGAAGGCCGACCAGGAGGAGGACATAGAGACCCGCGGGCGCGAGCAGTGCGTAGCCGAAGGCCAGCCGCCGCGAGGACTGGCTCTGGAACCACCTCCGGGAACGGGTTCCGACCGCTACAGACACAGCGGCGGCCCGGGCGCTCGTCGCGTCCGGACCGCCGCTGGGCAGGCTTGCTGTCATGCGCGCTTGTGCTTGGCGAAGATCCGGCGATATTCGCCGACCCCCCACTTCAGGGATTCATCGATGGACGTGCCGCGGGCGACCTTGGTGAAGATGTCGGGAAGCACGAACAGGTTGGCCACTTCCTGGATCTGCGGCGTGTATGGACCAGGGTAGCCGAAGAAGGCCACGATCTTCGGAAAGTCCTGGAGGACTTGCAACTTCGGATCCGCGCCGATGACCGGCATGGGCTTCTTGGCGTTGTCGTTGAGGAAGGGCATGTTGTAGCCGGTGCTCGCGACCATGCCTTCCTTGTCGTTGTCCACCAGCGCGGTGAGGTACTCCTTGGCCCCCTGGGGGTTCTTCGAGAACTTCCACGTCAGGAACACGTTGGGCGCCGAGACACTGACCCGCTTGCCGCCTGGTCCCGCCGGCTCCATCCCGACGTACGTGTTCTTGAACACGTCGGGATTGGTCGACTCGGTCGTGCGGTAGGCCGAGATGGCGTCGTGGATCCAGCCGGCGATGCCCGAGGCGAGGAAGCGGTTGTCGGAAGCGTCGTCCCAGGAGAACACCTCGGGCGTCATGCCCTCGTCGAAGAGGGCCTTGGCGAACGCGAGTGCCTCGCGCATCTCCTTCGAGTCGATGGTGGGGTTCTCGCCCGAGGGATCGGTCTCCGTCGCCCCGAAGCTGAACATCACCGACCGCCAGTTGAGGTTCGCGTCGTTGCAGTGAGAGAAGGCGATGCCCGTCGGGTTGCCCTTTGACTTGAGCGTCCGCGCCGCCACACGCGCCAGCTCCCATGTGTCGGGCGCCTTCAGGTTGTTTGCGTCGAACAGGTCCTTGCGCCAGAGCATGGGCAACAGGATGTAGTACAAGGGGATCCCGTAGAAGCGGCCCTCCACCTCGATAGGCGACCTCGCGGCCGGGATCCACCCGCCGTGCTTCTTGCCGAGCGCGTCGTAGACGTCCGTCACGTCGATCAGCGACTTGTAGTAGAGGCGAGCCAGGATGGTCGAGCCGTTGAAGATGATGTCGTGCCCGGCCCCTGCCGCGAACTCGGCGGCCATCCGCGCGGGGATTTCCAGGTGCGGGATGTGGTCCACCTTCACCTTGACGCCGTTCTGCTCGCCCCACTGGGCGGACCACTTGTCGAACCAGACGTCGTAGGCGGGAATGAAATGGCTCCAGGTGAGAATGCGCAGCGTGGTGCCCTTGATCTGGGCCGGAGCCTGGCGCGCATTCAGCATGGTCAGGAGCGAGCTTCCTGCCACGCCTCCCCCGGCGACCTTCAGAAAGCCACGGCGGCTGACCGGGGCGTGCTCCGTCGGGATCGGATGTCGATCACTCATCGGCTATGACCTCCTCGAACGATGTAGGCCGTGAAGCAACAGTAGAGCGGTCGTTACGCAACGCGTAGAACGCGCTTCGGGTCGGTGCATCCGTGCGGGAAACTGCCCTACTTATCGCCTCTTATCGCTGTCGCCATGCCTTTGTCAAGGCGCATCTCAGCTGAACCTCCGGAGAAGGGTAGTACCGGTACTGAAGGCCGGCCAGGACGTTGACCGGCGGCGCAGGACTGAGGAAGCGCTCCACGGGGGTCCACGGCATGCGGGCGTTCGGCGCGAAGGTACCGAAGGTCTCGTAGCGGTTGTCGAGGAGGTTCTTGACGCGGACGAAACCCTGGAAGCCGAGCCATCGGCCCGTCACTCTGGCGTCGAGCACCGACTAGCCGGGCAGCTTGGGCTGGGTGTTCGCTTCGTCCCCGCGCAGATATTGCGAGCTGACATGGCGCCCGGCCAGCGCCAGGGTCAGCCAAGGCCAGGGGCGATAGACCGCCCCCACATTGATGCGGTGCTGAGGGCGGAAAGCAGCACGAACGCGGCACCCGGGAACCAACGCGATCGCCGCGGACCGGGGGCATGCATGCCCACCTAGACTAGCCGATCGGGTGGCTCCCCCGCCAAGGACGCACCCAAGCAGTGCTTAAATCGGCCTGCCACCCTCCTCGCGTCGCCGCGCGACTGCCCACAACCGCACAGGCTCGTCGAACCCCCTGAGGCTGCGCACGCCTCGGTCCTCGAAGTTGAACCCCTTCCCTGCGGCAAGCTGTCGGATGACATCGGACACGAGGACTTCGCCGCCGATGGCCTCGCTCATGATCCGTGCGGCGAGGGTGACCGCTGTGCCGAAAAGATCGTTGTCCTCGGCGATTGGTTCGCCCGCGTTCAAGCCGCAACGGATCACGATCGCCTGCTCGGCGCCGGTGTTTCGCTCGGCAAACGCGCGCTGCAGGCCCACGGCACAGTCGAGCGCGTCGGCAGCCGACGCGAAGGACGCCATGAACCCATCGCCAGTAGTCTTGATCTCATTCCCTCCGTTTGCGGCGAGCCGGGCACGCGTGATGCCCTCATGCTCGCGGAGCAGCGCCCGCCATCGCTCGTCACCGAGGCGCTGCAAGAGCTCCGTGTTTCGCTCCATGTCGGTGAACAGGATGGTGTGAATGCTCCCCCGGCCTCTGGAGGCGGCAGGCACGTCGTCGCCGATGAAGGGTGCAATGGCTGCCCAGACCGTGTCGGCGTCCTCGAGATACGGCGCCGCGGAGACGCCTGGGAATACCATCGAAGTCGCGCCGGCGATGCCGTCGGCGATCCGCCGGGCGATA
>DATGCY010000355.1:0-4514 GCA_035311385.1 Candidatus Methylomirabilota bacterium | reverse complement strand
GCTCGGAGAAGCCTGCGAGGGAGCCGGGGACGGTGCCGGCTGCGCAGGCTGATTGGACTGGTCCGTCTTCGTCGACGGCGCCGAGGACGGCGCGCTCGAATCCTTCGTGGTGTCCGTGGCCCCCGACTGCGCGCCCGCCAGGCCGGCCGTCAGCGCGATCGAGAGCAGCATCGTCCCGAATACCGTTGCAAGCGAAGTGCGCATCTCGTGCCCTCCCTGTGTCTGGTCATGGATTCGATCCACGCAGGAGAGGGAGCAACCCACATGCCAGTGGGAAGGAGCGCGTCATGCGGGAAGAGGGGCGCGTTGTTTCTTCTCGTGGCACACGCCACAGTGGCCGGTCGCCTTCCCGCTCGACCCACCGAAGATGACACGGTCCCGCGAGTTACCCGGTAGGAGTTACCGAAGCGCAAAGTCAGTTGGAATTCTTGACGGTCACCGCCTGATCCCTATAGAGGGCCGGGAAGAGCTTCTGGAAATTCTCGATCTTGGGCAAATCGTTGATCACGATGTAGGGAGAGTCCGGGTTGTTGATCAGGAAGTCTTGATGATAAGCCTCGGCCGGGTAGAAGCCCTCGAGGGGATCGACCCGCGTCACGATGGGCCGGCCGAAGAGCCTGGTCTTGTCGAGCTGGACGATGTAGGCCTGGGCCACCTTCCGCTGCGCGTCGTCGGCGTAGAAGATGTTCGAGCGGTACTGTGGCCCCGTGTCGGGCCCTTGGCGATTGAGCTGGGTCGGATCGTGGACCACGGAGAAGAAGACCTGGAGGATCTCGCCGTACGAGACCTCCTTCGGATCGAAGCTGATCTCCACCGACTCTGTGTGGCCCGTGTCGCCCCGGCTCACCGTGTGATAGTCCGCCGTCGCCTTGGTCCCCCCCGCGTAGCCGGAGAGCACCTTGCGCACGCCGCGCACGTGTTGGTAGACGCCCTGGACGCCCCAGAAGCAGCCGCCGGCGAGGACGGCGGTCTGGAGGGGACCCGAGGCCTTCGGGTTGTCCACCACAGGAGCGGGAATGACCACCGCCTGCTCGCTGGCGTGCACGAGAGGCGGGAGATAGATGGCAAGTGTCACGACGACGGTCATGAGCTGCGTCAGCCACTTCGCGGTCCGGGGCATCGACGACCTCCTGGTGCGACGCTAGAGAGCGGGGAGGACGCGCGCACTATGCGCACTCGCGTCGCCGCCTGTCAAGCGAGGTAGACGCCATGTCGTCACCCGGCCCTGCCAAACGCGCCGCGTCCGGCTACGGGTACTCGACGATCTCGGCGCGCCTGTAGACCCGGCGGATCTGCTCGTCGTGGAGCACGAGCTGGCCGTCGAGGATCTCGTAGCGAACAGTCGTGGCGGCTCCTGGACTTGGGCCCAGGGTGAGCTGATCGCCCGAGGCGCTCCAGCCGCCGCGGTCGGCGCGGATGGGGAGACGGAAGACGACGCGCCCATCGACCGTGTAGAGGAAATAGGCGACGGGTCCCGTCTCGTGCGGCATCGTCCACACGCCCACGATGCGCGGGTCCTGCGCTCCTCCGGCACGCTTGCGGGTGAGGGTGATCTCGTCACCACTTCGCGCCTCGTGCTGGATCATGACGTCGCCCTCGAAGCGTACGGTCGTGGACTGGACCTCGCTGACCCCGCTGGGCGTGCGGAAGGTCGTGATCAACTGCGCGCCTTGCAGCCGATAGGTCAGTTCCACGAGCGCGGCGACCCATTGGGTCATGGTGCCGTCGGCCCGCAGCTCGATCACCTGACCGAGGCCGCCCGCGGATCGCGCCACGGACTCCCAGCGTCCGAGGAGGGGCGCGGGGGCGTCGCCGGCTTCTCCGCGGCAGACGAGAGCGACCGCGCTGGCGAGGACGGCCGCCGCGACGAGCACGACACGGCGCGCCGCCACACCGGTGGTTCCGATGACGGCGACGGTCTTCTTCATGGCTCCCCCTACGATACGCCCCTTGCTCCGCGCGGGCATCGCCTTTACTCTCTGGGCCCATGCGGCACGTGCAGCTCGGCCGTACCGGCCTTCCTGTCTCGCGTCTTTGTCTCGGTACCATGACGTTCGGGCTGCAGTGCGACGAGCCCGCCTCCTTCGCGATTCTCGATCGCGCGGCGGCGGGCGGGATCAGCTTCCTCGACACCGCCGATGTCTATCCGCTGGGCGGCACCCGCGAGACGGTGGGCCGCACCGAAGAGATCCTGGGGCGCTGGCTGCGCGGTCGCCGTCACGACTTCGTGCTCGCCACCAAGTGCTCGGGGGCGACGAGCGCCCGCCCCTGGGATCGCGGCGCTTCGCGCAAGCACATCCTCGACGCCATCGACGACTCGCTGCGCCGGCTCGGCACGGACTACGTGGATCTCTACCAGATCCATCATCCCGACGCGGCCACCCCGATGGACGAGACGCTACGCGCCCTCGACGACGTGGTGCGCGCGGGCAAGGCACGCTACCTCGGCTGCTCGAATTACCAGGCCTACCAGGTGGCCCGGGCCATCGGGCGCAGCGAGACGCTCGCCCTCGCTCGCTTCGACTCCATCCAGCCCCGCTACAACCTGCTCTTCCGTCAGATCGAGCGCGAGATCCTCCCCATGTCCAGGGAGGAAGGCGTGGGGGTGATTCCCTACAATCCGCTGGCGGGCGGGTTGCTCTCCGGCAAGCATCGCCGCGACGCGGGGCCGACCGCGGGTACGCGCTTCACCCTCGGCACGGCGGCCCGACGTTACCAGGAACGCTACTGGCGCGAGCGAGAGTTCGCCACGGTGGAAGCCCTACGCCCGCTCGCCGCTGAGGCGGGCATGTCGATGGTCCAGCTCGCCGTGGCCTGGGTCCTCGCTCATCCCGCCATCACCGCCCCCATCGTCGGGGCGAGCCGAGCCGAGCAGCTCGACGATGTGCTGGCTGCCGCCGACAAGGAGCTTCCCGGCGATCTCAAGACGCGACTCGACGAGCTCACCCTCGAGTACCGATTCGGGGACGATCCTCGATGAGCGTGGACAAGGACGACTGATCATGGCTCGTGTGGCCCTGCTCGACGATTACCAGGGGGTGGCCCTTCGCATGGCCGATTGGAAGAGCCTGCCCGCGGGCACCGACGTGGTCGCCTTCTCCGATCATCTCGCGGACGAGGGCGCATTGGCCACGCGACTCGCCGACTTCGACATCGTGATGGCCATGCGCGAGCGGACCGCCTTCACGCGGAGCCTGCTCGAGCGGCTGCCCAAGCTCCGTCTCCTCATCACGGCGGGCATGCGGAATGCGTCCATCGACATGAAGGCGGCGGCGGAGCGCGGGGTGCTCGTGTGTGGCACCGCCGGCCTGCCCTATCCGACGGCGGAGCTGGCGTGGGGCCTCATCCTTGGCCTCATGCGACGCATCCCCGCCGAGGACCGCGCCACCCGCGAGGGACGCTGGCAGGTGAGCCTCGGTCTCGGGCTCAACGGCAAGACGCTCGGAGTGCTCGGCCTCGGCACTCTCGGCTCGCGCGTGGCCAAGGTGGGGCGCGCCTTCGAGATGGAGGTGCTCGCGTGGAGCCAGAACCTCACGCGGGCGCGAGCGGAGGAGGTGGGAGCGACCCTCGTGGCCATGGACGAGCTCCTCGCGCGATCCGACATCGTATCGATCCACCTGGTGCTGAGCGAGCGGACCCGTGGCCTCCTCGGTGCGCGCGAGCTCGGCCTCATGAAGCGCAGCGCGTATCTGGTGAACACCTCGCGCGGGCCCATCGTGGATGAGGCGGCCCTCATCGACGCTCTCCGCAACGGGATCATCGCGGGAGCGGGACTCGACGTCTTCGACCCGGAGCCGCTCCCCGCTGACCACCCCTTCCGCTCGCTGCCCAACATCGTGGTCACCCCGCATCTGGGCTACGTCACCGAGGAGACCTACCGTGTGTTCTACGGCCATGCCCTGGAGGACGTGCAGGCCTTTCTCCGCGGCGCGCCCGTGCGCGTGCTGAGCGCGTAGTGGCCCCGTCATTCACCCGGAGGACTCGTCCATGAAGATCGCCAAGCTCGAATCGCTGCACTGCGACGCTGGCACGCGCAACTTCGACTTCCTCAAGCTCACCACCGACACGGGGCTGGTGGGCTGGAGCGAGTACAACGAGAGCTTCGGGGGAGCGGGGCTGTCCGCCGTCATCGACCGGCTCGCGCCCTCCGTCCTCGGCAAGGATCCGCGCGCGTGGGAAGCCCACGTCACGCTCATGTACGCGCAGCGCCGCCAGGCCTCGGGGGGCGTGGTCCAGCAGGCCATTGCCGCCATCGAGAACGCCATGCTCGACGTGAAGGCGCGGGCCCTCGGCATCCCTGTGTACGAGATGCTGGGCGGACCGGTGCGAGAGCGGATCCGCCTGTACTGGTCGCACTGCGGGACGTACCGCGTGCGCTCCCACCAGGAGCTACAGATCCCCGCCGTGAAGACCCTGGACGACATCGTGAAGCTGGGCAAGGAAGTGGCGGCCAAGGGCTACACGGGACTCAAGACGAACGCCCTCATCTTCGGAGACAACCCGCGCAACTTCGC
>DATGCY010000354.1:0-6457 GCA_035311385.1 Candidatus Methylomirabilota bacterium | reverse complement strand
AAGCGTCAACATCTTATCCATCGGAGGGTGATTTGGCTATGAAGATTCGCCCGTTGCACGACCGCATTCTCGTCAAGCGTCAGGAAGAGAAGGAGATGAAGAAGGGCGGCATCATCATTCCTGACAGCGCCAAGGAGAAGCCGCAGGAGGGCAAGGTGATCGCCGTGGGAAACGGCAAGGTCTCGGACGACGGCAAGAAGATCGCGCTCGACGTCAAGACCGGTGATCGCATCCTCTTCGGCAAGTATTCCGGCTCCGAAGTGACCCTGGACAACGAGGAGTACCTGATCCTCCGCGAGGAGGACGTGCTCTGCATCCTTGAGTAGGATCCGGGGAGATCGGGCGGACCGTGGTTGACGAAATTGCGTGAAGCATTCCGGCCGAGCCGAACTGGCCGGCCCATTCCATTGACCGAAATCAGGAGGAGAATCAGATGCCAAAGCAGGTGATTTTCAGCGACGAGGGGCGGGCGGCACTGCTGCGCGGGGTCAACATCATGGCGGCCGCCGTGAAGGCGACCATGGGCCCCAAGGGCCGCAACGTGGTCATCGACAAGAAGTTCGGCAGCCCCACCATCACCAAGGACGGCGTGACGGTAGCCAAGGAGATCGAGCTCAAGGACAACTACGAGGACATGGGCGCGCAGATGGTAAAGGAGGTCGCCTCCAAGACCTCCGACATCGCAGGTGACGGCACCACCACCGCCACCGTGCTCGCGCACGCCATCGTTCGCGAGGGCCTGAAGAACGTCACGGCGGGCGCCAACCCCATGGGCCTCAAGCGCGGGATCGATCGGGCGGTGGATCTCGTGACGGAAGAGCTGAAGAAGATGTCCAAGTCGACCAAGGACAAGAAGGAGATCGCGCAGGTCGCGACCATCGCCTCCAACAACGACAAGACCATCGGCAGCCTGATCGCCGAGGCCATGGAGAAGGTGGGCAAGGACGGCGTCATCACCGTGGAGGAGTCCAAGTCCGCGGAGACGGTGCTCGACGTGGTCGAGGGCATGCAGTTCGACCGCGGCTACCTCTCACCGTATTTCGTCACGGATCCCGAGCGCATGGAGTGCGTGCTCGAGGACGCGCTCATCCTGATCCACGAGAAGAAGATCAGCGTCATGAAGGACATGCTCCCCCTGCTTGAGCAGGTGGCCCGCGCGGGCAAGCCCTTCCTCATCATCGCGGAGGACGTCGAGGGTGAGGCCCTGGCCACGCTGGTCGTGAACAAGCTCCGCGGCACCCTACATTGCGCCTCGGTGAAGGCGCCCGGCTTCGGTGATCGCCGCAAGGCCATGCTCGAAGACATCGCGATCCTCACCGGCGGCAAGGCCATCACGGAAGACCTCGGTATCAAGCTCGAGAACATCAAGCTCGAAGACCTGGGCAAGGCCAAGAAGGTCGTGGTGGACAAGGACAACAGCACCATCGTCGAGGGCGCGGGCAAGACGGCGGGCATCGAGGGCCGCATCAAGCAGATCCGGGCGCAGATCGAGGAGACCACCTCGGACTACGATCGCGAGAAGCTCCAGGAGCGGCTGGCCAAGCTGGCCGGCGGCGTGGCCGTCATCAAGGTCGGGGCCGCCACCGAGACGGCCATGAAGGAGAAGAAGGCTCGCGTGGAGGACGCACTCAACGCCACTCGAGCCGCGGTCGAGGAGGGCATCGTGCCGGGGGGCGGCGTGGCCCTGCTGCGGGCGTCCACCAAGATCGAGAGCCTCAAGCTGGAAGGCGACGAGAAGGTCGGCGCCAACATCGTGCGGCGCGCGCTCGAGGAGCCCATCCGCCAGATCGTGGAGAACGCGGGGCTCGAGGGCAGCGTCATCGTGGAGAAGGTGAAGGCAGAGAAGGTCGCCAACCGCGGCTTCGACGCCGAGAGCCTGGAGTACGTGGACATGCTCGAAGCGGGTATCATCGACCCGACCAAGGTGGAGCGGGTGGCACTCCAGAACGCCGCGTCGGTGGCCTCGCTGCTGCTGACCACGGAAGCATTGGTGAGCGATCTGCCCGAGGAGAAGCCCGCGGCGGCGGCTCCGCCCATGCCGCACGGGGATATGTACTAGGCCGTCACGCGAACCCTTCGCGGGGTGCGGCCCCTGCCGGGCGACCGGCAGGGGCCGTGTCTTTTTGTCCACGTCTTGACGCCGCGCCGATGGCTGCGCAATGATCGCTCCATGAGTTGTCTTTCCCGGCCGCCTCTGGTATCGTCAGTTGGTTTTCCATCTGTCTGATTGGAGTTGAGGGGGGTGAACAGTCTGTATCCGTACGAAATGCTGGTGATCATCGATCCGCGACCCACCGACGAAGAGGTCGCCGCGCTCCTGAATCGTCTCGTGGAGAATCTCAAGAACCTCGGGGGGCAGGTGGGCAAGGCCGAGAGCTGGGGCAAGCGGCGGCTGGCCTACGATCTGCGCAAGCAGCGCGAGGGAACGTACGCCGTCATCGAGTGCTCGGCGGAGCCGGCGACCATCAAAGAGTTCGAGCGTCAGCTCCGGCTCAACGAGCAGGTGCTGCGTTTCATGACGACTCGGGTGCCGCCGAAGAAGCGAGTGCGGGGTACGCCCAAGCTGCAGCCGGCCGCTGTCGTCGAGGAGGGCGCCTGATGGCGAGCCTCAACAAGGTTTTCCTGATGGGAAATCTGACGCGGCCTCCCGAGCTTCGCTACACGCCGAGCGGCACCGCGGTGGCGGACCTCCGCCTCGCCGTGAACCGCAACTACACGACCCAGAGCGGAGAGAAGCGCGACGAAGTGTGCTTTCTCACCGTGGTGGTGTGGGGCAAGCAGGCGGAGAGCTGCGGGGAATATCTCGACAAGGGCAGTCCGATCATGGTGGAAGGGCGACTGCAGACGCGCGACTGGGAGACGAAGGACGGTCAGAAGCGCAACGTGGTGGAAGTGGTAGCCGAGCGCGTGCAGTTCATGGGACGGGGCAAGTCAGCGGCAGGTGGGTCGGGAGCGCCCGAGGCCGTGGAGGCATCGGCCGGGGAAGGGGACGACGAGGTTCCCTTCTAGGCTTCATCATCACAGGAGGACAGGGAGATTCCCCCAGCAAGCAAGCCCGTGAAGCGGCGTCGGTTCGGCCGGCGCAAGGTCTGCAAGTTCTGTATGGACAAGGTTCAGCTCATCGACTACAAGGATGTGCGTCGGCTGAAGAACTTCGTGTCGGAGCGGGGTAAGATCACACCCCGGCGCATCTCCGGCAGTTGCGCCCGTCATCAGCGTCAGCTTACCCGCGCCATTCGACGGGCGCGCACGGTGGCGCTGCTGGCCCAGATCTCCGAATAAGTAGGAAGGAGCCGCGACCGGCAATGAAGATCATCCTGATGGACGACGTGCCGTCGCTCGGCCGCCGCGGCGACGTGCGCGACGTGTCCGACGGCTATGCCCGCAACTATCTTCTGCCCCACAAGCTCGCCCTCCATGCCACCGCGGCCAATCTGAAGAATTTAGAGGCGATCAAGGCGCGGCAGGATGCGGCGGCGGCCAAGCTGGCTGCGCAGGCCCAAGAGCAGGCTCGTGCCATCGAGGCTCTCCACTTTACTCAGGCACGGCAGGCCTCGGACGAGGGCCGTCTCTTCGGCTCCGTGGGCAAGGCCGATCTCGCCGCGTTCCTCGCGCAGCACGGCGTCGAGGTGGAACGGCGCCGCATCGTCCTCGACGAGCCGATCAAGACGCTGGGCGACTTCACCGTGCCCGTCCGGCTTCACGCCGAGATCACCGCGCAGTTCAAGGTTTCCGTGACCCGCGAGTAGTCGTGGCGACCCTCGCTGACCTGCTCACCTCCAAGATCCCGCCCCACAGTCTGGAGGCGGAGCGGGCCGTCCTCGGAGGCATGCTCCTCGACCGGGAAAGCCTCCCAAGGGCGGTGGAGCTCCTCAAGCCCGCCGACTTCTATAAGGAAGGCCACCGGAAGATCTTCGATTCCATGCTCGCGCTCTTCGAGCGCAACGAGCCGGTGGATCTCCTGACCATATCCGAAGAGCTCCGGCGCCGCAGCGAGCTGGAGGAGGTCGGAGGGCCGGCCACCCTGGGCGCCCTCGTGGAGGAGGCAGCTACCGCCGCCCATCTTCTCTCCTACGGGGGCATCGTCCGCGAGAAGGCCGTCCTGCGGGACCTCATCCGCATCGCCACCGAGATCATCGGCAAGAGCTACGAGGGGCGCGACGACGTCGAGAAAGTGTTGGACGACGCGGAGCGGCTCATCTTCCAGATCTCCGAGCGTCGCATGCAGGGCACGGCGTTCGCCGTGCGCTCCATCCTCAAGGGCACCTTCGAGCAGATCGAGAAGCTCTACGACCAGAAGGAGCACGTCACCGGACTCGCCACCGGCTTCAGCAAGCTCGACGAGATGACCTCGGGCTTCCAGCCGAGCGATTTCATCATCATCGCGGGCCGGCCCTCCATGGGGAAGACGGCCTTCGCCATGAACATCGCCAAGTATGCCGGCGTGCGCAATCACAAGCGGGTGCTCGTGCTGAGCCTCGAGATGTCCAAAGAGCAGCTGGTGCAGCGGCTCCTGTGTGCGGAGGGCCGGGTCGACTCCCACAAGGTGCGCACCGGCTATCTCGACACACGCGACTGGACGAGCCTGACCAACGCAGCGGGCCGGCTCGCCGAGGCGCCCATCTTCATCGACGACTCCCCCGCGCTCTCCGTGCTCGAGGCGCGGGCGAAGGCGCGGCGCATGAAGGCGGAGCACGGCCTCGACATGATCGTCATCGACTACCTCCAGCTCATGCGGGGTCGCAGCCCGGAGAACCGCCAGCAGGAGATCTCGGAGATCTCCCGCTCCCTCAAGGCGCTGGCCAAGGAGCTCAACGTGCCCGTGGTCGCCCTCTCCCAGCTCTCGCGCGCCGTGGAGAGCCGGCAGAGCAAGGAGCCGCAGCTCTCCGACCTGCGCGAGTCGGGCGCCCTCGAGCAGGACGCCGATCTCATCCTCTTCCTGTACCGGCCCGACCGCTACGGCCTGCAGCGGGAAGAGGACGAGCGCATGGCCGACGTGATCATCGGCAAGCAGCGTAATGGCCCCACCGGTGTGGTGAAGCTCACCTTCATCCCCGAGTACGCGTCCTTCGAGAATCGGGCCGAGCCCGACCGGGTGCCTCAGCCCTTCTGATCGCCGGACAGACCCGCGCATGACCAAGGTTGCCATCGTGGGAGCGGGCAAGGGCGGGCGCGCTCTCCTCGAGATGTTCGCGGGTGATCCCACCGTCACCATCCTCGGGGTGGGAGACGTCAATCCCTGGGCGCCCGGCCTGGAGCTCGCCCGCCGCCTCGATATTCCCGTGGTGACGGATCTGCGGGCACTGATTTCCGATCCGCGCCTGGATCTCATCATCGACGTGACGGGAAGTCCCGAGGTCCAGCGCACCATCCTGGAGCTCAAGCCGGCGACCACCGAGGTTATGGGCGGCGCGAGCGCCCGCTTCATGTGGGATCTGCTCGCCGAGCGCAAGCGCTCCGAAGAGCTCGAGGATCGCTACGGCCTCATGCTCCGCGAGCTGCAGGCCCAGGCGGAGGGTGATTTCATCATCGGCCAGAACCCCAAGATGAAGGAGCTGGCCGAGCTGATCGTGAAGGTGGCGGCGACGCCAACCACCGTGCTCATTCGGGGGGAGTCCGGCACGGGCAAGGAGCTGGTGGCGCGCGCAATTCACCGCTACTCCAATCTCCGCGACAAACCCCTCATCACCGTGAACTGCACGGCGCTCGCGCCCACGCTGCTCGAGTCCGAGCTCTTCGGGCACAAGCGGGGCGCCTTCACGGGCGCCGTCGCCGACAAGCCTGGCCTGTTCGAGAAGGCGGACGGGGGCACGATCTTTCTCGATGAGGTGGGCGACATGTCCCCGGAGATGCAGAGCCGGCTCCTCCGCGTGCTCCAGACGGGTGAGAGCAAGCCCGTGGGGGATGTGGTCACCCGCAAGGTTCGCGTGCGCGTCATCGCGGCGACCAATCGTCATCTCGAGAAGGCGCTCGCTACGGGGGAATTCCGCGAGGACCTCTTCTACCGCTTCAATGCCTTCACCATCACCCTCCCCCCGCTCCGCGAGCGCGTCGAGGACATCCCCGTCCTCGCGCATCACTTCCTGCGCAAAGCCGAGGCGAAGGTGAACAAGAAAGTCGACCGCTTCACTCCCGAGGCGCTCGATCTCCTCAAGCGCTATCTCTGGCCCGGCAATCTCCGGGAGCTGGAGAACATCATCGAACGAGCCGTAGTGCTCGCCACGAGCCGTGAGGTCGAGGTGTCGCTGCTTCCGTTGCACCTGCAGGAGACTGCCCCCGCGACCATGCAAGGTGGGGAGCGCTTTCAGGAGGCGAAGGAGCGCGCGGTCGCCAGGTTCGAGCAGGACGCCATTACGCGTTTTCTAGGTGAGGCGCGCGGCAATGTCTCGGCAGCGGCCAAGCGGGCTGGGATCACTCGACGGAACCTTCACCGCCTGATCGTGAAGTATGGGCTGAA
>DATGCY010000353.1:0-6256 GCA_035311385.1 Candidatus Methylomirabilota bacterium | reverse complement strand
GGTGTCGGTGGTGCGCGAGCGCGAGAAGGGGACGCTGGAGGCACTCATCGTGAGCCCGATCCGCCGGTGGGAGCTCCTCCTCGGCAAGATCATTCCCAACCTGGTCGTGGCCTACGGGCAGATGACCATGACCCTGCTCGTAGCCCACTACGTCTTCGACGTGCCGATCCGGGGGAGCCTCAGCCTCCTCTACGTGCTCGCGGCCGCCTTCATGCTGGGCACGCTCGGCATCGGCATCTTCCTCTCCGCCGTCTCCCGCACCGTGCCGCAGGCGATGCAGCTCACCTTCCTCACCTTCCTGCCCTCCATCTATCTCTCAGGACTCCTCTTCCCCATCGAGGGCATGCCCACGGTGGCCCAGTACCTCTCCGCCACCATCCCCCTAACCTACTTCTTGCGCATCGTCCGCGGGATCGTGCTGAAGGGGGCGGGTTTCAGCTATCTCTGGCCGAGCCTCCTGCCCTTGCTCGTATTCGGGGTTATCATCTTCTCGCTCGCCGTGCTGAAGTTCCGCAAGACGCTCGACTGAGGAGAGTGCATGCGACGACTGGGCCCGGTCCTATGCCTGTGGCTGGCCGCGGTGGCTGTGCCCGCCGCCGCGGCGCCGCTCGCCCACCGCGAGGTGCTACCCAACGGCATGGTCCTGCTCGTGGCGGAGCGCTCCACCCTTCCCATCGTGGTGGTGCGGTTCCACACACGGGCGGGCTCGGTGTACGATCCGCCCGACGCGGGCGGCCTCGCCAATCTGACCGCGGACATGCTCACGCGCGGCACCGCCAAACGCGCCGCTCCCGAACTGGACCGCGCCATCGAGTTCGTGGGGGGCAGCCTCGAGGGGGATGCGGGTCGCGACGGTGCCACCGTGTCGCTCTCCGTGCTCAAGAAGGATTTGCGCATGGGGCTCGATCTGCTCGCCGAGGTCGTGCTCACCCCCGCCTTCCCCGAAGCCGAGCTCAAGCGGCGGAGCGAAGAGGTCGCCGCCAACATCGAGCGCTCGGAGCAGGACCCGGGCGCGGTCGCCTCCCGCCTCATGGCCCAGCTCCTCTATCCTGGGCATCCCTACAGTCGACCCGTGACGGGTACGGTGGAGTCGGTGAAGAAGCTCACGCGCGACCAACTCGTGGCCTTCCATCGCGCGAACTACCGCCCCGACGCCACCACCGTTGCCGTGGTGGGCGACGTCACGCGCGACGAGGTACGGAGCGAGCTGCTGTCCCGCTTCGGCGGCTGGACGACGCCGGCCACGCCGCGACCGCTTATACCGCCGACCCCGACGTCCCCTCCCGTGGAGGCGCGCGAGGTGCGCCGCGACCTGACCCAGGCCACGGTGTCACTGGCGCGGCCGGGCATCAAGCAGGATCATCCCGACTACTTCCCCCTCACGGTCGCCAACTACATCCTGGGTGGCGGCTCCGCATCGCGCCTCTACATGACGGTACGGGAGGAGCGGGGGCTTGCTTATTCCGTCTACAGCACCCTCGCCCTCGG
Source organism: Candidatus Methylomirabilota bacterium (assembly GCA_035311385.1). Lineage (GTDB taxonomy): Bacteria > Methylomirabilota > Methylomirabilia > Rokubacteriales > CSP1-6 > AR37. The sequence continues at coordinate 4,768 of DATGCY010000353.1, read as the reverse complement.
TCGTTACGGCGCGGGCTACTTCATCGGTCTGCAGACGCGCCTCGACGGCGTCGACGAGGCGGTGCGCGTGACGAAGGCGGAAATGGTGCGGATGACGCGCGAGCTCGTCACCTCGCGTGAGCTCGACCTCGCCAAGTCGTACCTCATCGGTAGTTATCCGCTCCGCCTCGACACGTCGGGCAAGATGGCCTCCCTCCTAGTGATGGTGGAGGAGAACCAGCTCGGCCTCGACTGGCCCGACCGATTCAAGGCGGGCATCGCGAAGGTGACGGCGGCGGACGTCAAGCGCGTGGCTGCCGTCTACATGGATCCCGCCACCTTCTCCTCGGTCACCGTCAAGAAGTAGGCGCCCGCTAGCGCGGGTAGGGGAGGATCGGCGTGTCGAGGGGTACGGGGGGATAGTCGCCGCCGACCCAGGGGCCCTCCACGGGCCAGAGCTTGACGCGCTCGGCGCGGATCACCGGATAGACGTAGCCGACGTCCCCCACGCTTCGCTCCTCGGTGCCGGCGACGGTGCCGAGGACGGTGAGGCGTCGACCACGGGCGTAGATGGCAGGATCGAGGAAGCCCGCGGTGCGAACGAGGAAGCGCCCGGCCGAGCCGTCACCCCTCTCGGGCGCATCGCCACCGCCGAGCTTCCGAGCAAGGATCTCGATCTCCGTGTCGCCCGGCTTCGGGGTGGTTTTGATGATGTCGCCTCCGAGGATGACGTGCTCGCCCATGTGCGCGGGCGGGTCGGCGCGAATTTCCGCCAGGCTGAGCGAGCGATTCACCGTGCGCGTGAGGTCCTCGGGAAAGGGCGAGCTGGCACAGCCCGCGCCCAAGCCGGCGAGGGCCACGAGCACGACGAGGCGACGCATGCGCAGACCTTACTGCCCGCGGGGAGCGCCCGCAACGCCGCGGAAACGCTGTGCTAGAATACGATTCCTCATGGGCTGGAGAGCTTCACGGTATCGGTGCCTTCCGTTCCTCGCCTTGGCGGTAGGACTGGTGGCCGCGACGCCGGGAGAGTCGATGTCCGTCGTCCTCACCGATCTGGACCGCGAGCAGGCGATCCGCGCGGGCAAGAAGAGTATCCTGACGGAGGAGTTCGGGGCGGAATGGCGTGTGAAGGACGGGGCGGGGCAGACCGCCGTGGTGATGACCCCCTTCCACCGGCTCGCCCTCGCCGCGCGCAATTCGGCCTTCCAGAGCAAGGAGCTCAAGCCCCGCGACGTGGACGACATCCTCAAAAACTCGGAGGGCAAGCTCGCCTTCTGGGTCACCTTGCGGGGCGGGAAGACGGACTTCGCGCGCTACTACACTCCGGAGATCCTCGTGGGCTCGCAGACCGTGAAGCCGAGCTTCGTGCAGAACGAGCGCACCGCCCTCCGCGACGGGGACGGTCGCTATTCCGCTCAGTGCGTGTACGCGTTTCCCGCCGACACCATCGACCCGAAGAGCCGGGTGACCCTGGTGGTGCGGGACGCCGAGGAGAAGGAAGTGGCGAAGTTCACCGTCGATCTCGCCGCGATGCGATAGGCGGCGCCGAGGAGAGCAGATGCTCACGAAGGAGCGGTTCGCGCAAGGGATGACCGTCCAGCAGTATCTGGATCAGATGGGCACCAACAAAGAGACGTTCATGAAGTTCCTCTCGGAGATCAAGATCAAACCGGAGGACAAGACGGCGCTCGCCCGCCTGGGCAAGAAGCTCAAGGCCATGGTCATCACCGAGGACTGGTGCGGGGACGCCCTGTACAACGTGCCCGTGCTCTTCAAGCTGGTGGAAGGCAATCCCGATGTCGAGCTCCGCGTGTTCCTCCGCGACAAGAACCCCGACCTCATGGATCAGTACCTGAACAAGGGACAGTTCCGCTCCATTCCCGTGTTCGCGTTCTTCGACGACAGCTTTCACGAGGTCGCCCGGCTCCTCGAGCGTCCGCAGAAGTTGACGGAGGAGATCGAGGCGCGGATGCTCGAGGCCCGCAAGGCCATCCGCGCGGAGAAGATCGAGCCGTGGCGCCAGGAGATCGTGAACGAGATCCGCACTCTTCTCAAAGCGTGAGGTGACCATGAAAGCCATCCGCATCCACAATCCCGGGGGCCCCGAGGCTCTCACCCTCGACGAGGTGCCCGACCCCACTCCCGCGGCGGGCCAGGCCGTGGTGAAGCTGGCCGCGGCGGGCGTGAACTACATCGACGTCTACTTCCGCACGGGCACCTACAAGGCACCGTTGCCCCTCACCATCGGGCTGGAGGGCGCGGGCGAGGTGTCGACGGTGGGGCAGGGAGTAACCGAGGTCAAGCCCGGCGACAGCGTTGCATGGACGGGCGTGCCGGGCTCCTACGCGCAGATGACGGCGGTGCCCGCGGACCGGCTCGTGAAGCTGCCCTCGGGCCTCTCGGCGAAGGATGGCGCGGCCTCCATGCTCCAGGGCCTCACCGCGCACTATCTCGTGAAGTCGAGCTACCCGCTGAAGAAGGGCGACACCTGCCTGGTGCACGCGGCGGCCGGAGGCATGGGCCTGCTCCTCTGCCAGATGGGCAAGATGCTGGGGGCGACGGTGATCGGCACGGTATCCACGGAGGAGAAGGCGGCCCTGGCCAAGAGCGCGGGCGCCGACCACGTCATCCTCTACAGCAAGCAGGACTTCGAGCCGGAGGTGAAGCGGCTCACCAACGGGCGCGGGGTGGACGTGGTGTACGACGGCGTGGGGGCCAGCACCTTCGACAAGAGCTTGAGCTGCCTCCGCCCGCGCGGCTACATGATCCTGTTCGGAGCAGCGAGCGGGCCGGTGCCGCCCCTCGATCTGCAAACGCTCAACGTGAAGGGCTCGCTCTTCCTGCAGCGGCCGAGCCTCAACCACCACATCGCGACCCGCGAGGAACTGGTCCAGCGGGCCAACGACGTGCTGGGCTGGATTCGCGACGGCAAGGTGAAGCTTCGCATCGAGCACCAGTTCCCGCTCGCCCAGGCCGCGGAGGCCCACAAGGCGCTGGAGGGGCGGAAGACCACCGGCAAGATCCTGCTCATTCCGTAGCAGGCGTGAGCATCCCGCAGAGGCTCGAGCGGTCCGCGTCACGGTCCACGGCGCGGGCCGCTCGCGCTTTCGGCGAGGCCCGATGACCGGACGATCGCTGCGTTGGCTCCTGGGCGGAATTGCCCTGCTCTTGCTCCTGGCAGTGGGAGCCCTCGCGCTGTTCCCCCTTCTCCTCGACGCCCCCACCGTGCAGGCCTACGTCGCCCAGACGGCCTCCCACGCCGTGGGCCGACCCGTCAAGTTCACCTCGCTCTCTGTGTCGCTCCTGCCCCTGCCGCACGTGAACCTCAAGGGGCTCGAGATCGCTGACGACCCGCGCTTCGGCACCGCGCCCTTGCTCCGCGTGGGAGAGATGCGGGTGGGGCTGCGGGTGCGACCGCTCCTCTCGCTGCGAATCGAGCTTGCCAGCATCACCCTCCAGGACGCGCAGGTGCAGGCGATCGAGGACGGCGGCCGCTGGAACTTCGCCGCGTTGGGTGGCGCGGCGCCGTCCACCAAGCCGTCACCCCGTCCCGTGCCCGGCATTCCCGGCAGCGCGGCCATGGGCAGCGTGATGGTCTCGCGCATCGCCCTCAAGAACGCCACCGTGGACATCCGGCGCCACAGTGTGAAGAACGGGGATATCCGGATCGAGGGGCTCGACGCGACGGTCTCCGGCGTGGGCGGCTCCGAGCTCGACGTGCGCGGAGATGCCAAGCTCGAGCCGGGTGACCTGAAGCTCCGGAACATCCTGGTCACTGTGGGACTCCGCGGATCGGGCGACCTGCCCATCAAAGCCTCGGTCGACCTCGAGGGATCCGACATCGGGCCTCTCGCGCGGATGGTGGTCACGCCCACCCCCGCCCTGGCCGGCCCGGTCAATGGAAAGCTCCAACTCTCGGGCACGCCGACGCGTCTTTCCGGCACCGGCCACCTCGATCTCAATCGCCTCGTCCTCACTGACGACAGGCCACAGTGCCGGCCGCCGCGCCGTCAGCTCGTCATCGACGAGCTGCACGTGCCTATCCTCCTCACGCCCGCCTCGTTCGAGAGCCTTCCCCTCTCCGGCAAGGTGAGCAAGGGGGCGGTCGGCTTCAACTTGACGACAAGACTCGATGGCTCGACGGCCCTCACGCTCGGCGACATCAAGATCGCCGGTCTCCAGCTGCAGCCGATTCTCCAGGACTATCTCTGCCAGAGCTTCGCGGTGTCGGGGCCGCTCGATCTCACCGGACAGCTCTCCCTGCGCACGGCCGACCTCCTCCGCACGATGAACGGGACGGGGCAGTTCAAGGTGGGGGCGGGCCGCGTGATCGGCGAGGGCGCCCTCCGGCTCGTGCGCGACGTGCTCAGCGCGGGCAACGTGCTCGACACGGCACTGCGGGGCAAGCTCGCCGAGCCTGGCCGGAACGCGCTCGATTTCGACTCCATCACGGGCTCCTACAAGATCGTCAACGGCGTGGCGAGGACGGACGACGTGGTCTACCAGTCCAAGGAGCTCCGCGTGACCATGGCGGGCACCTACGCGCTGGCCGACGGACGCACCGACATGAAGGTGGTGGCGACCCAGGGCAGCAACACGCTGCGCGCGCAGATCACGGGCAGCGGCAGCTCGCTCCGCGTGGTTCCCACCGGCGTCAACGTGAAGGAGCCTGCCGAGGTCAGGAAGTTCCTGGATCGGCTGTTGCGCTGAAGCGGGCCCCGCCGAGCTTCCCGTCTTCCACCAGCTTCACGAAGAACGCGTAGAGCTGGTCGTACTCGTCGTAGCG
>DATGCY010000352.1:0-9985 GCA_035311385.1 Candidatus Methylomirabilota bacterium | reverse complement strand
ATCACGCATGAGGCTGTTGGCCGCTCCTGAGCCGGCTCCGGTCAGAAGAATTCGCGCCATGTGCTACCTTGCCCCCATACTTCATCCTGTGCGCTAGCGGGTCTTCACGGAGCCCCTAGCGAGGGTCGGGAGTCTAGGGGTGCCGCCGACGTCTGTCAAGGCACCCCCCGATCCAGCGCGAGCCTGCCGATCGCGCCCTATCCAATCAGCGGGCGGCGCGCAGCGGACCAGGATCGCGAGGGTTGAGGTTGCTCAGGTCGCGCGTCTTCAAGTCCTGCGCGCGCAGCGGCAGGTCGCCCCCTGCAAGGTGCTTCACTAAGCTGTCGAAGCGACGGCCGCGTCCCGCGTAGCTGCCGGGGGCGTCTGCCGGATCACGTGCGGCTTCCTTGAGCATGAGGTCGAGGCGGTCACGGAGCCAAAAGGGAGAACAGCCGGGAGCGCATCGAGCGCTCCTTCCTCAGTCTCGGTCCCGGACGAGAGGTGCGGTCGAGCAGTGGATGCCCCCGCCGTTCTTCTGGCATTCGCTGTAGTCGATTGGCACCACCTCGACGCCGTGGTCGATGAGGCGCTCCGCGGTGCCGTCGCCATTGTTGATGGCGAGGAGGACCTTGCCCGGGCGCACGGCGAGCACGTTGGCCACGCGCGGGTTGTCGGCGTGGTGCACCTCGACCCACTTGATCTTGAGCTCCTTCAGGGTATCCAGGAGACGCCACGGCACGCGGCTGATGTTGATGAGGGCGAGGTCCTGGTCGACCATGACCAGCTGCCCGTCGATGTGCATGGCGTAGCCCGCAAGATCGATCCTGTGCAGACGTGCGCCCTGGGCGGCCAGCACCTCCTCAATCTGCCGCGCGCCCTCCTCGTTCTGCCGGTAGGACAGGCCGACCAGCGCGGTGTGCTCGTTGAGCCAGCAAAAGCTCCCGCCCTCGAAGAGCCCCGTGCCGTGAATCGTGCGGAGGATGGGCATGCCGATCTCGGCGAGCTTGCGCGTGACGAAGGCCTCCTCGCCGCGGCGGCCCTGGCCGGGTCTCGCCCCCACCGGGCCCATGCGGCAGATGATGGCGCCGCCCGCGACGGCGATGGCATTGTCACGCGTGTACATGGCCTTGGGATCGGTGGGCGCGCCGCCGACGGAGACGACCTCCGTGCCGTCCGCCCTGAGGGCGGCGACCATGGCATCGTGCTCCGCCTGCATCTTGCCCAGATCCGGCGCCTTCTCGTCGCGGTAGTACCACTGCTGCTCGTCGTCGATGAGCGCCTCGATGGCGGGATCGTACTTGTCCCTCGACATGACTCGAATCTCGTCGGCGGGCCGGTGCACGAGGACCACCTTGAGCGGCCCCACGTCGTTGTACACGCCCCAGCGGCGTCCCCATACCCTCGTCTGCATCGCCTCGTCCTCGAAGGCCGGCGTGGCGCGCGGCGGGATCCGCTTCAACACTTCATGGTAGTACTCCGGCGTGTCCTTGAGATTCATGGCGTGGCTCCTTCCGATTTCATCGGAGCTTCCCTTCCTCGAGGGAAGCTAAGCGGGCTGGCGAGCATAGCTGACAGTGAGCATCTCCCAATAGTGACCATCCGGCTCGTTCCAGTAGACGAGGCGCCCTCCATAGTCGGTGTTGACCTGCATGTCCACCGACCCGTGAACCGAGCTGCGATAGGCGATGCCGGCCGCCTTGATTCGCCCGAGAATGGCGTCGAAGGCCTCCGGACTGACCCGGAAGCAGAAGTGATAGATGGGGAACGGGTCGGCCGTCTCGACGAAATCGAGCGTGAGGCCGTCGTTGACGTACACCGGTGAAAACGGACCGACCCCGCTCTCGGCCCAGGGGACATCGAGCAACTCGGCCAGGAGCTCCGCCGAAGCCACCTTGTGATGCGACGGGACAATGGTGTGATCCAGCTCGATGGACATGACCCTTTTTCTCCTTGAGACCAGCGACTCGACTGATCTAGCTCCGCCACTGGGGATGCCGCGCTCTTGCGTGGGGCAACAGTAGCGCAGATCTCTGCGCGGGACTAGCTTGGCTGAGCTCTCCCGAGGTCAGGGTGCAGACGCTCCCCTTGCCCCGTCAGGGGGAGAGGGTCACGGTGAGGGGGGCTCAGTGAGCTTGAAACGGGTGAAACCACGTAAGCGTCACCCAGCTGCAGACCACCATCTCAATCAAGGTGGCTGCGAAGAGCACGAGCCGAAAGGCGCGACCAGGTGCTAAGAGCCCCGAGAGGAAGAAAGCTCCCGCGAACAACGGAGAGGCGAGAATCCTGAGCACGGCGAGAGCAGACCAGGCCGTATGAGCCGCGGCGCCGGCCGCGCCCTGGCCGGCAACGTATTGGATCATGGCCACGAGCGCGGTGCCGGCGACAGCCGGAGCAGCCACGCAAATCGCCAGCCAGAACGAGCGGTGGGGCCGGAGAAAGAAAAGTGCGGCGCCCGTTGCCGGGACGGCCGCCACTGCGAGGACAGCAAGGAAAAGGATGCTGTCTCCGAAGTCGTACATGGCGCCGTACGTCTGCCTGTCCGGCCCGCTCGTGGAGGCGATGTAGATGGCAACCACGGCGGAGGCGACGAGGAAGGCGCCGACGTACCCGGCAGCGACCAGTCCGACTTTGGCGGGGGCTCTCATCGGCTGAGGGCTGATAGAACGATGAAGGGCAAGAAAACGCTCATCCCCAGGTAGTGAAGGGCGTCGAATTGCTCAGAGGACAGGCGAAACCATCTGCCATGGAGACGCTGGATCCAGTCGATGGTCATCTCCTCCCTCGTATCACGAGAGTGTTCACTATTCCTAGCGTCGACTCTTCGTGAGGCCATGGCTGTACCGTAGGATGTACCTGACCTCGACCGTCCGAACAGCCAGTCAAGGGAGAGTTCAGCTATACTCCCGCGGTGAAGACCGACCTGCTCTTGATTCCCATGGGCGCCCACTGGACGGACATGCGCGCGGCCGCCGTGGCCGCCGACGAGGCGGGATTCGACGGGGTGTGGACCTGGGATCACCTGCGCGACCCCGAGGGCGATCCGGCCGGTGTGCCTGAATGCCTGACGACGCTTGCCGCTCTGGCCGAGGCGACGAAACGGGTGTCGCTGGGATCGCTGGTGCTGAACGTGTCGAACCGTCATCCTGGTCTACTCGCCAACATGGCGGCCACCCTCCAGCAGATCTCCGGCGGGCGTTTCATCGTGGGATTGGGCGCGGGAGGCGGCCGCCGCACGCCGTACGCACGGGAGCAGGAGGGGCTGGGGCTCAGCGTCGAGGCAGATCCCGTGCGCGCCGAGCGGGTCGCGGAGGCGGCGCAGATTCTCCGTCGGCTTTGGGCGGGGGATCCCTCGAGCTTCGCGGGCAGACACTATAGTCTCGATCGACCCTCAGGCTACCTCCGCTGCGATCCCGCCCCGCCCATCGTGATCGGCGGCTTCGGCCCACGCATGGCCGCGATTGCCGGCAAGTACGGCGACGGCTTCAACACGCAGGCTCGCCACCCGCAGCTCGCCGAGCTGGGGCGCATCGCACGCGACGAGCACCAGGCATTGGGGCGGGATCCCTCGCGCTTCAGCCTCAGCGTCTTCGCTGGTCTCGCCTCGGCCTGGCTGCGGGCCGACTCGGAGAATCGGGCGGCGCTTACCCGCATGGGCGTCGATCGACTCATTCTCCTCACCGAGCCGCCGTACGATCCGGCACAGATTCGCGCCGCCGGCCGAGTGCTGGCCGGCTGAGCGATTCTCAAAGCGAAAGGACATCCATGGCGTACAAGGCTCTCGATCTCACCGGCAAGGTGGCGCTGGTCACCGGTGGCAATAGCGGCATCGGCCTCGGCATGGCGGAAGCGATGGCACAGGCCGGCGCCGCCGTGTGCATCTGGGGCACCAACGAGGCGAAGAACGACGCGGCGCTCAAGAAGCTCACGGGGCACGGGGGCAAGGCCATGGCCGTCCGCTGCGACGTGAGCGACGAGGCCGCGGTGGACCGTTGCTTCGCGGAGACGGTCAAGGCGCTGGGACGCGTGGATGCCTTCTTCGCCAATGCGGGCGTGAGCGGCCGCGGGGGCGGAGGTAAAGGCTTTCACGAGATGGCCACGGAGGAGTGGCGGCGCGTGACGGCCGTCAATCTGGACGGCGCCTTCTTCTCGCTCCGCACGGCGGCCAAGCACATGATCGAGCGCGGCGGTGGCGGATCGCTCGTGAGCACGGCGAGCCTGGCCGGCGTGATGGGAGCGGCGCGGAGCGAGCACTACTCCGCGACCAAGGGCGCCCTCATGGCCATGACGCGCTCGATGGCGGTGGAGCTGGCGCGCCATCAGATCCGCGTCAACTCGGTCGTCCCGGGGTGGATCGACACGCCCATGACCGAGAAGGCACTCCACGGCGAGGCCTTCATGCAGAAGGTGCTGCCCCGTGTTCCGATGCGCCGCTGGGGCGTGGGCGACGACTTCGGCGGCATCGCCGTCTACCTCGCCAGCGACGCCTCGCGCTATCACACCGGCGACGCCTTCATCATCGACGGCGGGTACCTCGTGTTCTAGCTTGCCCTCCCCCTGTTCATCCCAGCCCTCGCCTCTCCGCTCGAGGCGAGCGTCTCGGCTCGAAGTGCGACCCTCTCCCCTTCCAGGGGCGAGGGGATCGTTGCGCCATCGAACTGGTTGAGGCAAGATTGCGGGCCAAAGGAGCCCACCCATGACGATTCGCCGGATCGCCACGCTGTCCCTCGTGATCCTCGCCGTCTCCTTCGCCTCCGGCGCCGGGGCGGCGCCGCCCAAGGATGCCATCGTGATCGGGCTTCTCGCCGAGCCCGTGACCATGGACCCGGCCCAGGTCACCGATCTCAACTCCGCGCGGATCACCAAGCGCATCTTCGAGGGGCTGGTGGGGCAGGAGCTCGGCTCGTACAAGCTCATCCCCGGCCTCGCGCGCACGTGGGACATCTCGAAGGACGGGCTCGTCTACACCTTCAATCTCCGTCCCAACGTGACCTTCCACGACGGGACGCCGTTCAACGCGGAGGCGGTCAAGTTCTGCTTCGAGCGGCAGCTCAACGAGCAGGGGCCGTACTACAAGACGGGCACCTACCCGTACGTGAAGGGCTTCCTCGGCAACGTGCAGAGCGTCGAGGTGGTCAATCCGCTCACCGTGCAGATCAAGCTCAAGTCCCCGCTCACCCCGTTCCTCCAGTACCTGGCGCACCAGTCGCTGTTCATCTACAGCCCCGACGCGCTCAAGAAGTACGGGAAGGACATGGTGAAGAACCCGGTGGGCACCGGCCCTTTCAAGCTCGAGACGTGGGAACCCGGCGTCAAGGTGGTGCTCGCCCGCAACGACCAGTACTGGGGCGGGGCGCCTAAGATCCGCCAGGCCATCTACGTGCCCATCATCGAGGCGCAGGCGCGGCTGGCCGCCATCAAGACGGGTGAGGTCGATCTCACCGTGGACGTGCCGCCAGACAGCCTCGACAGCCTGCGCAAGGATCCCGACGTCACGGTGGCGGAGGCCAACTCCTCGGCGGTGTGGTACGTGACGCTCAACACGCGGCACCCGATCCTCAAGGACAAGCGCGTCCGCCAGGCGATGAACCTCGCCATCAACAAGGACGCCATGATCAAGGACATCCTGAAGGGCACGGCCATCGTCTCCACGGGGCCGATGTCGCCCGTGTACGGGGCCTTCCACGAGGACAAGACGGCGCGCTATCCCTACGATCCCGAGAAGGCCAAGGCCCTCCTCAAGGACGCCGGCTATCCGAACGGTTTCGACATCATCTTCCTCGTGCCTGAGTCGGGCTCGGGGATGCAGCAGCCGGTGGAGATGGGCACGGTGATCCAGGCCCAGCTTCAGGCCGTGGGCATCAGGGCCAAGATCCAAACTATGGAGTGGGGCGCCTATCTCAAGAAGTATCTGGATGCGCCCGACATGGCGGAGATGTCGTGGAACCCGTCCATCGGCGACCCCGACCACGTGACGTACATGCTCCTCTCCTCCGATCGCTTCCCGCCCGCCTTCAATGCGGGCTTCTTCCAGAACGCGCGGGTGGACGAGCTCCTGCGCAAGGGACGCACCACGGTGGGCGACGCCGAGCGCGCCGCCATCTACAAGGAAGCGCAGCGCATCATCGCCGACGAGGCGCCGTGGATCTTCATCGACCACGGCCGGCAGATCATCATTCATCGGAAGCGCGTGCAGGGCTTCAGGCTCCACCCGAACTTCGACCTCGTGCTGTCGCAGGTGTGGCTGCAGTAGGGGGCGGCGGGCTTCCCGCCTACGCCCTCCGACGCCTGCTGCTCGCCGTCCCCGTCCTCTTCGGGGTCTCGGTGCTGGTCTTCGCCGTCCTGCACCTGGCCCCGGGAGACCCGGCCGCCATCATGCTCGGCGCCCAGTCGACCAAGGAAGACGTGGAGCGTCTCCGGCGTGACCTCGGGCTCGATCAGCCGCTCGTCGTCCAGTACCTGCACTGGATCGGTCAGGTGGCACGCGGCGATCTCGGCCGCTCCATTCCCCTCGGGCGCGCCGTGCTGCCCGAGGTGCTCCTGCGCTTCAAGGCCACGCTGCTCCTCACGGCGGGCGCGCTCGTCATCGCCATTTTCCTCGGCCTGGTCGCCGGCATCGTCTCCGCAGTGAAGCAGTACTCGTGGCTCGATCGCATGAGCATGGGCGTGGCGGTCACCGGAGTGAGCCTGCCCGTGTTCTGGACGGGCATCATGCTGATCATCGTGTTCGCCCTCCAGCTCCGCTGGTTCCCCTCGAGCGGAATGAGCTCGCCCTACGGCAGCGGGCCGGCCGACGTGCTGTGGCACCTCGTGCTGCCCGCCGTCACCCTCGGCACCGCTTCGGCGGCCGCCCTGGCGCGCCTCACGCGATCGAGCGTGCTCGAGATCGTCCGCCAGGACTACGTTCGCTCTGCCCGCGCCAAGGGGCTGGCCGAGCGCGCGGTGATCGCCCGTCACGTGCTCAAGAACGCCGTGAATCCCATCATCACCGTGCTGGGCGTGCAGGTGGGCTTCCTCCTCGGCGGGGCCATCCTCACCGAGACGGTGTTCTCGTGGCCGGGACTCGGCTCCATGATGGTGCGGGCTATCCAGGCCCGCGACTATCCGCTGGTTCAGGGAGGCGTGCTGCTCATCGCCACCACCTTCGTGGTGGTCAATCTGATCGTCGATCTCCTCTACGCGGTGTTCGACCCGCGCATCCGCTATGACTGACGTCGTGCGCATGTTCCGGCGGAGCGCCGCCGCCCTCTTCGGCCTCGCGCTCGTGCTGGTGATGGCCGTGCTCGCTCTTGTGGCGCCGTGGCTCGCCCCGCGCGATCCCGACGCCATCGACACCGCGCGGCGGCTCGCCCCCATCTTCACGGTTGGGCATCCTCTCGGCACGGACGAGTTCGGCCGCGACCTCTTGAGCCGTCTCCTCTTCGGCGCGCGCATCTCGCTGGTGGTCGGCCTCGCCGCCACGGCACTCGCCGCGCTGGCGGGCTCGCTGTGCGGTCTCCTCGCGGGCTTCGTGGGGCGCTGGGTCGATCAGCTCATCATGCGATCCATCGATACCCTCATGGCCTTTCCGTATTTCCTGCTCGCCGTGGCCATCATCGCCACCCTCGGGCCGGGCCTCGTCAACGGCATGGTGGCGGTGGCCGTGGTGAACATTCCTTTCTACGGGCGCATCGTGCGGGCCACCGTGCTCGCGGTGAAGCAGACGGAGTACGTGGAGAGCGCACGCGCCCTCGGCGTGTCGGAGCTGCGCCTGGCCCTCACCCACGTGCTGCGCAACTGCCTCGCGCCGGTGATCGTGGCGGTGACGCTCAACATCGGCGGCATGATCACTGCCCTCGCCGGCCTTTCCTTTCTCGGCCTGGGGGTCCAGCCGCCCACCTCCGACTGGGGGAGTATGCTCGCAGCGAGCCGGCAGTATCTCAACGTCGCGCCGCACGTGGCGGCGCTGCCCGGCATGGCGATCTTTCTCACCGTGCTGGGCTTCAACCTGCTGGGCGACGGGCTGCGCGACGCGCTCGATCCGCGCCTGCGCTGAGGATGGACATGGCCGACACGCCGGATCCCGAGACCGAGGTGCTCTTCGAGATCATCCGCCAGCGCTACGCCGCGCGGCTCACCGCGGAGCAGCTCGACGAGCTGCGGAAGATCATAGACGGGCAAGTGAAGGCGGCACGTGCGCTTCGTGCGGTACGACTCACAAATGCGGACGAGCCCTCTCAGCGATTCGAGCCTCTCACCCTGCCCTCTCCGGAGGGAGGAAGGGGAGGGGGACTCGCGTGAGCGCTGAGGTGCTGTGGAGGCCGGTGCGGGAGCTGGGCGAGCTCCTGCGGAGCCGGAAGGTGAGGGCCGTCGAGCTCGCTGAGCTCTATCTCGACCGTCTCGAGCGCATCGGCCCTCGCTACAACGCCGTGGTCACCGTCATGCGCGATCACGCCCTCGGCCAGGCTCGCCGTGCCGACGCGGAGATCGCCTCCGGCCGCTGGCGGGGCCCGCTACACGGTATTCCCTACGGGGCGAAGGATCTCCTGGCCACCGCAGGCGCGCCAACCACATGGGGCGCCGCTCCCTATCGCGAGCAGCACTTCGATTTCGACGCAACGGTGATCCGGAAGCTCGAGGTGGCCGGCGCCGTCCTCTGCGCCAAGCTCGCCATGATCGAGCTGGCGGGGGGCATGGGCTATCGTCAGCCCAACGCGTCCTTCACGGGCCCGTGCATCAATCCGTGGGCTCCTGATGCGTGGAGCGGCGGATCATCGAGCGGATCGGGGGCCGCCGTGGCGAGTGGGCTCGTCCCCTTTGCCATCGGGTCGGAGACGTGGGGCTCCATCCTGTCTCCTGCAGGCTACTGTGGCCTCGCGGGCCTGCGGCCGACCTACGGACGGGTGAGCCGGCACGGCGCCATGGCGCTGTGCTGGACGCTCGACAAGCTGGGGCCGCTCGCCCTCACCGCGGACGACTGTGGCCTCGTCCTGAGCGCCATCGCGGGGCCCGATCCCGCCGATCCGACGGCGAGCGATCGTGTATATCGGTACGACGCCGCCGAGCGCCGGAGCTTTCGCTTCGGCGTGCTCAGGGATGCCACCGACGGCTGCGAAGAGGCGGTGGTGAAGAATTTCCAGCGCTCCCTGGAGACGCTGCGCACGATGGGCAGCGTGGAGGAGGTCACGCTTCCGGATCTGCCATGGGAGCAGACGACCCGGATCATCCTGCAGGTCGAGGCCGCCTCCGCGTTCGAGGACCTCATCGAGTCCGGCGGCATCACGGGGCTGACGGCACCCGAGGTGCACTTCATCCCCTATGCGCGCGACACCATCCTCGCCAAGGACTACGTGAAAGCCATGCGCGTGCGCGGGCTGATGGCGCGCGAGGCGGATCGGGTGCTCGCGCGCTACGACGCGCTGGTGGCGCCGGGCCGCCTGAACGAGGCGCCGGTCCTCGGCCAGGACTTCCGGAGCGCCATCACAGCGACGGCGCGCGATGTGATGGGCGCAGTGGGCAATGGCGCGGGATTGCCGGCGGTGTGCGTGCCGAACGGAATGGGCGCGCGCGGGCTCCCCACGAGCCTGCAGTTCATGAGCCGGGCGTGGGAGGAGAATGCCGCGCTGGCCGCGGCGCGCGCGTACCAGGCGATGACGGACTGGCATACGCGACATCCGCGAGTGGAGTAGGGCTCCTTACCATCTCAGCCCTCGCCTCCCCGCTCGAGGCGAGCGGCTCGGTTCGAAATGGGGCCCTGTTCTTCGACGGTTTCACCGCCCCCCTCACCATCTCAGCTCTCGCCTTCCCGCTCGAGGGGAGCGGCTCAGCTCGAACTGCGGCCTCTCCCCCGGGCGGGGGAGAGGAGAAGAGGTGGCGCTACGCGCGCTTTAGCAGGTCGGTCTGAATTGGCAAGGAGCGAATGCGCTTGCCCGTGAGCGCGTAGATGGCGTTGCACACAGCGGGAGCGACGGTGGGGACGCCGGGCTCACCCAGGCCGCCCGCAGGCTGGCCGGAGTCGAGGATGTAGGTC
>DATGCY010000351.1:0-7060 GCA_035311385.1 Candidatus Methylomirabilota bacterium | reverse complement strand
CACCGGCTCGCCGAGGACAATGAGGTAGGCGCGGTGGTACTCACGGGGGCCGGGCGCGGCTTCTGCGCGGGCGGCGATGTCAAGGCGATGGCCGAAGGCACCGAGTTCGTTGGCACCATGGAAGAGAAGGCGCAGGCCCTGCGCTCGCGCATGGAGACCTCGCGCCTGCTCCACGAGATGCCCAAGCCCACCATCGCCATGGTGCGGGGAGCGGCCGCGGGAGCCGGGCTCTCCCTCGCTCTCGCCTGCGACCTCCGGGTGGCCAGCGACAACGCTCGCTTCGGCACCGCCTTCGCACGAGTCGGATACTCGGGTGACTTCGGAGGCAGCTACTACCTGACGCAGCTCGTGGGGACGGCCAAGGCACGCGAGCTCTACTACACGGCTGAGCTCGTGGACGCGAGCCAGGCCTTGGCCCTCGGCATCGTCAACCGCGTGGTTCCCGACAGCACGCTCGAGGAGGAGACGATGGCTCTCGCGCGGAAGATTGCCCACGGTCCGCGTGTCGCCCTCCGCTACATGAAGCGCAACATGAACGCGGCCGAGGCGGGCTCCCTCAAGGATCAGCTCGATCTCGAGGCCTGGCACCACACGCGCACCGGCATGACCGAGGATCACCGCGAAGCCGCGCGCGCCTTCGTGGAGAAGCGGGAGCCGCAGTTCAAGGGGCGCTGAGCTTCATGGCCCGGCTGCCCGACATTCTGGGCGCCCTCTCGCCCGAGGCGCAGGCCGTCTACGACCGCATCACGGCCAAGCGCGGCAAGATCGGTGGACCGTACGCGCCCCTGATGCACCATCCCGCGCTCGCCGAGCATCTCGGAGGCCTGGGCGAGTACCTTCGCTTCGAGAGCACGCTCCCCGGCGACCTGCGCGAGCTCGCCATTCTGATCACTGCGCGCCATGTGTCGCAACCCTTCGAGTGGGTCATGCACGCGCCGGTGGCCCTCAAGGAAGGCCTGCCCGCGGACATCATCGAGCACATTCGTACGCGGGCCGATCTTTCGAAGCTACCCGCCCGCTACGTTCACGCCGCGCGCGTTGTCCAGTCTGTGCTGGCGCGTGAATCGCTACCACAGACGCTCCAGGACGAGACGGAGCAAGAGATCGGCATCACGGGATTGATTGAACTGGTCGTGCTCACCGGCTACTACCAGACCATCGCGGCCGTGCTCTTCGCCTTCGACGTGCCCCTGCCCGCCGGCACCCCGGCGCCTTTCTGAGCCGACACCTCACGGTGGACCGGCGCCGGTTGCTTGCCGCCGCCCTCGCGGGCGTTCTGCCCCGGCTGCTCGGTCTCAGCATCTCGGCGGCCGCGCCGGCGAGCCTATCAGCTGAGCCGGTAGGTGGGCGTAGGGGCCTTCGAATTTCCGGCAGTTGAATATCCGCGGGCGCATAGTCCTGGCATGAAAGTCCGGCCGCTGATCACGCGAGGCCCCGCCCACGCGTCGTCCTGCCCGCGCGGCCGCGCCGCCGCCACACCGTCATCAAGGCCGTCGGCTCCGTTGGATAGGACGGGCCTGCTTTTCTTGCAACGCTCGGCCGGGAACGCCGCGGTGGCGGCCTTGCTCGGCGGCCAAAGGTCAGCCGTGCCGCCCGGCGTGCAGCGCCAGCCGCAGGCGGATCCGCCCGCCCTCACCTCGCCCCTGCTTGCCGGCAGCCCCCGCCTCCAGCTTGCCTACCACAACCAGCCCACGGTGAAGCATCACGAACGAAGTGACGGCGTAAAGGCGCTCCAACTGGCGCTGGTGCAGGTCGGCTTCGGCCAGCTGCTCACCAGGACCATGAAGGGCGGCACGCCGGATGGTGACTATGGCGACGAGACGCTGACCGCTGTCCGGGCCTTCCAGACCAAGCATGGCGTGCGGCCCATCGGCGGCCAGGAGGCGGGCCACAAGACACTGCTGGCGCTAGACCGGGCACTGGGTGCGGGGCCCGCTCCGGCGCCGTCTCAAGACGGGCAGTCGGCCACGGTGCCGGCCAAGGTCCAGGGTGTGCAGGATCCCGGATCCAAGACGGACAACGGCAAGGTGGTGCAAAAGCCGGAACCGAAGGTCAATCCGACCGACACCGCCGAGAAGAAGGTTCAGGACGACGACCGGCTGTCCGGCAACGTGGTGATCAACCTCGGCGGGACAGCCCAGTGGAACACTGCGAAAGCGGAACCTCCGAAGAGCCCACCGAGCGACCTGGACGCGCTGTGTGACCACGGTGTCATGCAGATCGGCGGCAAGCTGAACGTCCTCTGGTCCTTCAACCGGGGCAAACGCACGGTGAAGTACTTCCCCGAGTTCGAGTTGGACATCGACTTCGCACCTAGGCTCTGCGGCCGTGATCCAAACCTGTCTTTGCAGATCACGGCTCTCAAGGCACAGCTCAACGACACGTTCGAATTGGTGTTCAACGCCACGGCGGGTACCCAGAACCCGCCGCGGGGCTGGTTTGCCAATGGCGCGGTGGAGCTGGACATCCACCCCTTCCGCA
Organism: Candidatus Methylomirabilota bacterium; assembly: GCA_035311385.1. Lineage (GTDB taxonomy): Bacteria > Methylomirabilota > Methylomirabilia > Rokubacteriales > CSP1-6 > AR37. Next base: position 4,579 of record DATGCY010000351.1, on the reverse strand, counting down.
GCGGCATCCTCAAGCCGCTAGAGATCGACACCCAGGTCAACGGTGGTGGCCTGATCATTCCGCAGCCCGCCCCGGACCACGACTTCCGTACCGGCACCTTCGGATTCCAGACGGTCCTCAAATACCAGTTCTAACGGACGGCATCCCGGCCGCCCGAAGGTGCGCCGGACTTCTGCATGGCGACCTCCCGATAGGATTGGCGACGACCGCGCGAGTCCTCCCCGGCATTGAGCAGCGGGGCGTCGGACTTGACGTCGTCGACCCCATTGGTTACATAGCTCCGGTGATGACGTCCCCCCTCGGAGGCATCGTCATGCGATCGAGGATGCCGGTGGCCGTCCGCGCCGTCGTATGCGCGGTGAGTCTACTCTCGCTCGTCCTCCCGGCGTCCGGACAGCCCACCGCGGATCAGGTCCTTTCTTCGGCGGGATTTTCCGCCGAGGACAAGCAACGTGTGCTCAACGGAGAGTTCGTCACCGCGAGCGCCAAGCCGGTGTCGGATCGCGATCTCGCGGTGTCGATGGCCTTCCTGATGAAGACCTCTCCAGAGAATCTGAGCCGGCTCGTGGTGACGGGAAGCCTCATCACCACCGACGCCCAGGTGCAGGCCTATTCGATGTTCAAGAATCCAGGAAGCCTGGCAGATCTGGCCGGGCTTCGCATCACGCCGGCCGAGGCGCAGGCGCTGGCCAGCGCGAAACCGGGCTCCTCTCTCAACCTGAGCGCAGCAGAGATCGCGGCATTCCGTGCCGTGCCGGCCGGTGACCAGGAGGCCGTGCAGCAGCAGCTCCAGAAGATGCTCCTTGGCCGCTACCAGGCCTATCGCGCCTCAGGGCTCGCCGGCATCAAGCCCTACGCGCGCGGCGCGGGCGTCGATCGCGACCTCGCGGGCGATCTGCGTAAGGCGACCGAGGCGGCCCAGAGCCTGGCGCAGTTCCTGCCCAGGTTCCACGCGCTGCTGCTCAGCTATCCACAGGGAATGGACGCCGACATGGAGGAGAACTTCTTCTGGATGCGATCCATCATCCAGGGCAAGCCGACCTACATCCTGCAGCAGACGCTCGTGGCGGCAGACGGCGATGCCCGCGCCGTCGTCCAGCGCCAGTTCTACGCGAGCACGGGGTACAACGGTGAGCAGGCCATCGCCGCCTTTCTTCCCGTCTCGAACAGCACCATCGTCGTGTACTCTAGCCATGTCTTCACTGATCAGGTCACGGGTTTCGGCGGCTTCGCCAAGCGCGGCATCGGCAGCCGTCTGATGGTCGACTCGCTCGAGAAGATGTTCGAGGCGAGTCGAAGCAGGGCCGTGCCGTAACGCGCGGCGCCGGAGGTGCCCCGCGGGCTTCACGGCTCAGCATCACGTTCGCCTCGTCGGCAAGTCGAAGTCTGAGGATTTGGGGCAAGCTCTCCGCACGCCCCGCCGCGGTGCGAAACCGGAGCCGCCAACCCTGGCAGTCTCGCCGCCTGACCCGTCGCTAAAGCTCCCTCACCTTCCCGCTCACTTGACGGGCCCGAGAAACCGCAGCAGCTCTTCCCACGCGGCGGCGGCCTGCGGGTGATGCCCGATCGTCGCCAGACCATATCGCATCTTTGCGGGAAGCTCCGGCACGTCGAACGCAATGACGGGCTCCCGGGTACACCATGGTGGTCACCATCCCGGGTGGCGTAGACCGTCTGGAGACGTCCTCACAGAGCCGGGACGGCGTCATGTCATCCTCGGCGCCCAGCAGCATGAGGACAGGCACCGTGATCTTCAATGGCTCGAGGGCCCGGCAGTCTGGATAGAACACGGCCGCCCGCGTGAAGGGCAGTGGACCCCTACCATGCTCGGCCAGCGCGACGAGCACGGCCCGCCCGCCATATGACCACCCAATCGCCGTGATGCGGGTCCTATCGACGGAGGCCTGAGTCGTCAGCCACGCGGCCTCGACGATGAGATCGCGTGCGGCATCGTCGTGCGTGATGGATCCGGCGGCACAGCTCGTGAGCCCACGGCGTCCCAGGTAGTCCACGAAGAGAACCACGTAGCCGCGGCGGCGAAGCTCTGTCGCGCGGCGCTCGTACAGACGGGGCGCCATCGGCGGAGCGAAGCCGTCGCATCCGGGAACGAACAACACCGCGGGATGGGGACCCGGACCGTCGGGCCGGAACATGCGTGGCTTCGCCTCCGGCTGCTGCGCAACACCAGGCGACCCGGAGAGGGTGAGCGGCACGACGATGAGCGCCGTGATGCACAGTCGGCGCACGAGTCGATCGGGGATACTCCGCGTCCCGATCGTCGCCGTCACTTATGCGAAGGTTCTCGTCCGTGCACGAGATCGTCTGCGCGGAGCACGGGAGTCCGGCGGGCGCGCCTTGATAGAGGTCAGGGTAGAGTTCACCGTGCCATCCACCCTCAGCGTGGGCATCTGGATCACGCCGGGCGCCGCGCGGCCTGGATCGCCTGCCACACGCGCTCCGGTGTGGCCGGCATCTCGATGTGCTCGACGCCCAGCTCGGCCAGCGCATCGCAGATGGCGTTGACCACGGCTCCGAGAGCGGGCGTCGTTCCCCCCTCGCCACCGCCGCGCAAGCCAAGGGGATGGGACGTCGAGGGCACCTCGCTGATCTCCGTGGTGAAGGAGGGCAGCATGTCCGCGCGCGGCAGCGCGTACTCCATCAGCGTGGAGGTGAGGAGCTGGCCGCTCTCTTCGTCGTACGCGCACGCTTCCCAGAGCGCCTGCCCCACGCCTTGGGCGATCCCGCCATGCGTTTGGCCATGGAGAATCATCGGGTTGACGGCGCGCCCGCAGTCGTCGACGCTCGTGTAGCGTGCGATCTCGACCATACCGGTCTCGGCGTCAACCTCCACCTCGCACACCGCGGTGCCATAGGGAAACGACGGCACCGGCATCGTCTCGTCGCTCAGGCCATCGAGGGGTCCCCGGCACGCCCCGGGCGCATCGGGCCGGTGCGCCGCCGCCGCCGCCTCGAAGAGGTCGACGGAGCGGTCGGTGCCCTTGATGGTGAACCGGCGCGCCGAGAAGGCCACGTCGGCTTCCGCGGCTTCCAGCAGCCAGGCGGCGATCCGTCGGCCCTTCTCCACGATCTGATCCGAGGCCTTGGCCAGGACCACGGCGGCCAGTCGAAGCGCCCGGGCGGAATGCGCCCCGCCGCCCACGACGGTGACGTCGGTATCGCCGGTGATCAGGCGGACCTGGGACAGCTCGATGCCGAGCCATTCCACGATGAGCTGCGCAAAGCTGGTCGCGTGTCCCTGACCGGAAGAGAGCGTCCCCAGCACGATCTCGACCCAGCCCTCCGGCCGCACCGTGATGTGCGCGCGTTCCCGCGGGAAGCCGGTGTTCAGCTCGATGTAACTGGCCACGCCGATCCCGCGACGACGGCCGCGCTGGCGCGCCTCCGTCCGGCGCGCCTCGAACCCCATCCAGTCGGCGAGGGTCACCGCCCGATCGAAGGCGTCGCGGTAATCGCCGCTGTCGAAGAGCAGCCCGACCGCGTTGCGGTACGGCATGGCGCCGGCAGGCACGAGGTTCTTCCGCCGCAACTCGAGGCGGTCAAAGCCGTGCCGGCGCGCGGCGAGGTCGATCAGCCGCTCCGTGACGAACATGATCTCGGGGCGCCCCGCACTTCGATACGGCGTGGTCGGGGACGTATTGGTCACCACCGCGCGGCCGCGGATGGAGACGGCGGGGACGCGATAGACGGTGCCCGTGAGCGCCATGCCTTTATTGAGGGGGTGGAACGAGACGACGTGGGCGCCCACGTTGCTGGTGTTAGTGGCACGGATCGCGAGGAAATGTCCTTCCGCGTCCAGCGCCAGCTCGGCACGCACGGCGAGGTCGCGGCCGTGGTAGTCAGCGAGGAACGCCTCCCGACGCTCGCTTGTCCACTTCACGGGCCGGCCCACTCGTCGGGCCGCCCAGGCGACCAGCGCGAACTCGGGGTAGCAACTGTTGCGCGTCCCGAAGTTCCCCCCCACGTCGCCCGCCCTGACGCGCACCGCGCTCTCCGGCACCCCCAGGGCTCCCGCCACGGCCGTCCTCGTGCGCCCAAGACCGCCGGCGCCGGCATGAACCGTGTAACGGCGGCCTATGGGATCCCAGGCTCCCACCGCCGCGCGGGGCTCCATTGGCACACCGGTGACACGATGCACCCAGGTCTCGAGCCGCACGACGTGGGTGGCTCGACCGAAGGCGGCGTCCACGGCCGCGGCATCGCCACCCTCCGAATCCGTGCACACGTTGGACGCGGCATCCTGATAGAGGACGGGCGCCCCGGGCGCCGCGGCGGCTACGCCCGCCATCACCGCGGGAAGCGGCGCCCACTCGACGCTGACGCGATCGGCTCCGTCGCGAGCGGCCGCGGAAGTCTCTGCGATGACCATGGCCACCACCTCGCCCGCGAAGCGCACCCGATCGGACGGGATGGCCGGGTGCGGGGCAATGAATGACACATCCGCGGGGCGGACGATCTCCTCGTGGGGATTGCCCGGCATCGGGCTGTGGGTCAGAGGCTTCATGCCGTCGGCGACCGCATCGGCCCCCGTGAGCACCGCGATCACGCCCGGCGCGGCAAG
>DATGCY010000350.1:0-5302 GCA_035311385.1 Candidatus Methylomirabilota bacterium | reverse complement strand
ATGATGAGGCTGCCTACCAGCGAGCCCTTGAGGCTGCCCAGGCCGCCCACCACCACCACGATGAGGGCGGGAATGAGGATCACCGCGCCGATGGAGGGCGCCGCCGACAGGATCGGCCCTGCGATCACGCCGGAGAGGCCGGCAAGCGCCGTCCCGAAGGCGAACACGCCGGTGAACACGCGGTCGATGGGAATGCCCATGCCCGCCGTCATCTCCGAGTCGAAGACGCCCGCGCGAATGATGGCGCCGAGTCGCGTCTTGTCGATGAGGAGCCACAGGACCAGCGCCATGAGAAGGCCGAACACGATCACGAAGAGGCGGTATGAGGGCACGGTGACGCCGAGCACGTTCACGGAGGCGGTGAGGAGGGCGGGAGCGGGAATGCCGCGGATGCGTCCGCCCCAGATCCACTTCACCAGGTCCTCGAAGAGGTAGATCAGCCCGAAGGTGAGGAGGACCTGATCGAGCGGCCCGCGCCGGTAGAGCGGACGAAGGCAGAGCCGCTCCACCACCGCCCCCACCAGCCCCACGGCGAGCGGAGCGATCACCAGGGCGAGCCAAAAGCTCTGGGTGACCATGAGGGTGGTCACTCCGGCATAGGCCCCGAGCATGTAGTAGGAGCCGTGGGCGAGGTTGACCACGTCGAGCATGCCGAAGATGAGGGTGAGACCGACGGAGAGGAGGAAGAGCAGGACGCCGTAGGCCAGGCCGTTCAAGGCCTGGGCGAAGACGTCGGAGACGACGAGCACGCGATCAGGGAGCGGGAGCCGAGCTCATCCCGGCTCCCGTCCCGCTCCGCGGGCCCGGCTCAGGCAGGGAGCGTACAGCCAGTGCCGGGGTCCTTCACGTCGGCGACCTTGTCGATCGGGACGTTGTTGAGGCCGCCGGCCACTTCCCTCACCTCGCGGACGTAGATGTAGGGCTGGATCACGTTGTGCGTCTTGGGATCGAAGCGGAAGTGTCCGCGTGGGCTGTCGAACTCCGTCTTCTCGAGCACCGCCACCAGCTTGTCCTTGTCCTGGGTATTGCCGTTGGTCGCCTTCACCGCGCGCACGATGGTCTCCGCGGTGTCGTAACCCTGACAGGCGAAGCCGTCGGGCATCTTGCCCCCGAACTTCTCTCGGAACTCCTTCACGAAGCGCACGTTGGTCGGGTTGTCGAGGAGCGGCGTGTAGAAGTGGCCGCTGATGACGCCGAGGGCCGCCTTGCCCTGGGCGGGCAGCACGTCGGGCTCCACGAGGAAACCCGCCCCCGTGAGCTTCACGGACTGCTTGAGGCCGAACTCGTCGAACTGCTTCACGAACCCCACCGCGTCGGTGCCAGAGAAGAACGCGTACACCGCCTTCGCTCCCGACTGCTTGATCTTGGTCAGGTAGGGGGCGTAGTCGGTTTCCCCGAGCTTGGGATAGTCCTCGCCGATCACCTTGCCGCCCGTGGCGAGAAACGACTCCTTGAAGGCGCCGATCTGGTCCTTGCCCGCCTGGTAGTTCGGGGCGGCCACGAACACCTCCTTCGACACGTTCTTGGCCACCCACGGCCCCATGGGCCAGTTGGGCTGCCAGTTCGAGAAGGAGGTGCGGAAGATCCACTTCGAGCACTTGGCGCGGCTGATGTCGTCCGCGCCCGCGTTGGAGACGATGAGGATGGTCTTGCTCGAATGCACCTTGTCGCGCATCCCGAGGAGGATGCCGCTGTGCACGGGGCCGGTGAGGATATCGACCTTATCCGAGTCGATGAGCTTCTCCGTCTTGCGGATGCCCACGGGCGGCTTCATCTCGTCGTCTTCCTTGATCATCTCGATCTTGCGGCCGGCCACCGTCCAGTTCTCGCGGGCGAAGACCAGCTCCATGCCCTGGGTGATGCTCTCGCCGAGCACGGCGTACACGCCCGTGTAGGGGAGAACCAAGCCGACCTTGAGCGGCCCCGACTGCCCATGCGCACGGAGGACCCAGGGGCCGACCGCTACCCCCGCGGCCGTCGCCGCGGCGCCACTCAGGAATCTGCGACGTGTCACTGCCTTCATCTGCTTCCTCCTTCATTGGAGCATGAAGTCGTGATGCTACTCGACGCGGCACAGGATACCTGAAGCGATGGGTATCCGCTAAGCTTCCGCGGTCAGAGAGATAGCGTCCTTGCCGCTCTCCGACGACGGTTCGTGGGTATGCGCGGCGACGTCGAACGCTGCGCACCCTCACCCTGCCTCTGCCTCTCAGGAGGGAGAGGTCAGGGCTCACGGGATGAAGGCGATGCAGTCGATCTCGACGTTGACACCCTGGCGCGGCGCCGCGGCCTCCACGGTCGTGCGCGCCGGCTGCACGCTCTTGAAATATTCCTTGAATACCCTATTGAACACGGGAAAGTCGCCCATGTTCCTGAGGAACACGCCGACCTTGACCACGTTCTCGATGGCGGTGCCGCCCGCCTCGAGCACGGCCCGCAGGTTGTCGAGCGTCACCCGCGTCTGCTCGGCCAGGTCCGGCGAGACGACTTCCTTGGTGACGGGATCGAGCGGCCCCTGCCCGGAGACGAAGAGGAACTGCCCGCACTTCACGCCCTGAGCAATGGGCGACTCCATGCCCTCGGAGAAGCCCGTCTTGGGCGCCGCCTTCGTATAGACGATCTCGGGTTTCATGCGTACACCCCTCCCTCTCCCCTGAGCTTCGCGGCGACTTCGATGGGCAAGGCTCGGGCCCGGAGCTTGCCGTCCGGCTCGTCGGGCTGGGCGACCCAGGCGCGCACCTCGAAGCCCGAGGCGCAGTGCCGCTCCCCCACCCAGACCTCGTGCTCCACGCGGAAGGTCTTCTCCCTCACCTCGCTGACGCTGGCCCGCACCGTCACCGTGTCGCCGTAGCGCACGGGAGAGACGAAACGGGCACCCGCGTCGACGATGGGCACCCCCACCACGCGATAGCGCGGAAAGAGCTGCGGCCACGGCATCTCGAGCGAGTCGAAGAGCGCCTCGGTGGCCATGTCGAACCATTCGAAGAAGCGCGGGTAGAACGCGATGCCCGCAGGATCCGCTTCCGACCACCGCACCCTGATGTCGATCCGGTTCACGGCGCCGGTCATCGGTGCGCCTCCGCCTGTTCCTTGAGCCGGAAGCGCTGGAGCTTGCCCGTGTCGGTGCGGGGCAGCTCTCGGACCACGCGGATCTCGCGCGGGCGCTGATGCGGCGGCAGCGACGTCTCGGCAAGGCGGCGAAGTTCGTCGATCAGCCCTTTCTCATCCATGTCGCCGTTCCTCGGCACCACGAAGACGAAGGTCTTCACGAGGCCGGACGCCTCCTCGGCGCCTACCACCGCTACCTCCAGCACCGCGGGATGCTTGAGCATCACCGCCTCCACGTCGGCGGGCACCACCCACTGCCCGGCCACCTTGAAGAAGTCGTCCTCACGTCCGCAGTGGGTAAAAAAACCGTCGGCGCCGCGCACGTAGACGTCGCCCGTGCGGAACCAGTCGCCCACGAAGGTTCGCCGCGTGTGATCGAGGCGCTTCCAGTAGCCCATGGCGGCCGACGGCGTCTTCACCCAGAGCACACCTTGCGTCCCGTCGGGCACGGGCTGGCCCTGCGGATCGAGCACACGGACTTCCACTCCTGGCGACGGGGTGCCCGAGCAGCCGGGGCGGCTCTGGCCCGGGTGATTGGTCACGAACATGAAGATCGTTTCGGTGGCCCCGATGGCGTCGAGGATCTCCACGCCGAAGCGCTCCCGCCACGCCTGATGGATCTCCGCGGGCAGCTTTTCCCCCGCGGAGATGCACTGGCGCACCGAGCGGAAGTCTTCGGGCGGCAGATCGGCCCGGAGGAGGTGCGAGTACACCGTGGGCACCGAGAAAAAGAGCGTGGGGCGATACCCTCGCAGCACGCCGTGCACCATGGACGGATCCGCCCACGCGTGATGGAGATAGGTGGTGGCGCGGGCGAAGAGCGGAATGGCCAGGGCGTTGCCGAGGGCGTAGGCGAAGAAGAGCTTGGAGGTGGAGAACACGCGGTCCTCCGCGCTCACGCGCAGCACGCCGTTGGCATAGTGATGACAGGCGAGCAAATTGCGGTGGCAGTGCATGGCCGCCTTCGGCGTACCCGTGGTCCCCGAGGTGTAGAGCCAGAAGGCCATGGCGTCACCGCCCACCGGCTCCGCGACGAGCGGTCCCGGCGCCGAGTGCTGCATCAGCTCCTCGAAGGTCACGACCCGCGCCCGCCCCGGATCGCCGAGAGCGGCGGCCAGGGCGCGATCGGTGAGCACGACCTTGGCGCGGCAGTCGTCCAGGATGAAGCGCAGAGTCGCGCCGGGCAGGCGCGTGTTGAGGGGGACGGCGACGGCGCCGAGCTTGAGGACGCCGAAGAAGGTAGCGGCGAAGGCCACGCTGTCGGGCATGAGAAGGGCGACCCGCTGCTCCGCCTCCACCCCTAGCGCACGCAAGGCCAGCCCGGCCCGATCGGTGAAAGCGGCGAGTTCCCCGTAGCGGCACGGTCCATCCGGGGTGACGAGGGCGGGGCGCGTGGCGAGACCCTCGGCCAGCGGCTGCTCCACGAAGACGGAGACGGCGTTGTCGACGGCGAGATCAGGCATGAGCGCCGTCAGAGTAAGCCAGCCGGCGCCGCGGGTGTCAAGGCCGCCAGGGGGGCGTGGCCTCCCGGTCACGATGCTGGACAAGGGCCACCGTCTCCGCTAGTCTGACCGCCGCTGGAATTCAGCCGATCAGGTCAGGAGGCCCCCATGCGCATCACCGCCGCCGTGCTCTACGATGTGAACAAGCCCTACTCGATCGAAACGGTCGAGCTCGACCCACCCAGGCGCGGTGAGGTGCTCGTGAAGATCCGGGCGGCCGGCGTGTGCCGCAGCGATCTGCATTTCCAGAAGGGCGAGGCGACCATCGCGTTGCCCGCCGTGCTCGGCCACGAGGGCTCGGGGATCGTGGAATCGGTGGGCGAGGGCGTGACCATGATCAAGCCGGGCGAGCGGGTCATCCTGAGCTTCGTGCCCAACTGTGGCCACTGCCACTCCTGCGAGAGCGGCCATCCCCACCTCTGCGACGAGCACGGCCGCACCACGGGCAAGCTCTTCGACAGCACATCGCGGCTGCACACCCCGTCCGGACAGGACTGCGCCCACATGGGCAAGGTCGCCTGCTTCGCCGAGTACGCGGTGGTGCCCGAGCAGGGGTGTGTTCCCGCCCCCGCCAGTCTCGACTTCCCCCAGATGGCCCTCATCGGCTGCAGCGTCACCACCGGCGTCGGCGCCGCCGTCTTCAACGCGCGCGTCCAGCCCGGCGACAGCGTCGCGGTGATCGGCTGCGGCGG
>DATGCY010000349.1:0-4279 GCA_035311385.1 Candidatus Methylomirabilota bacterium | reverse complement strand
CCTCGGGCGAGATGCCCCTCGCTCCGGTTCGAATGGCTGAGCTGGGCGGACCGGAAGGCGCGTCCGCAATAGTTGATGACGGCATCGGGCTCCTTCTCCGTGAGGCAGCGCTGAATGTCGCTCGTGGCCTGGGCGAGGGCGGGCGCGGCCGCGCCGAGAAGGCATCCCAGGGTGAGGAGGACGGCGCGCGCGGGGCCCACGACCTAGTCCCGCGCAGTGGTCCGCAGGACCGGAGCGAAGCGCTCCATCCGTTCGAGGCTCTCGTCCAAGCGCTCGCTCCGAAAATCAAAGACGATCTCGCTCACCCCGAGCTTGGCAAAGGCCGCAATGTCGCCCTCGACATCCCCGGTCGAGCCAGAGAAAGGACGGCGCTCGCCCGTCCGCGCGTCGAGGGTCTGGGTGGGATCGTAGACGGGCGCCTTGTAGGAGATGGTGAGGCGCGACGGATCCCGTCCCTCCGCCTCCGTGAGGCGTCGTAGCTCCTCGAGACTCACGGCCAGCTCGGAAGGACGGAGCGGCACGGCGGGATTCGCGCCCACGGGATGCCAGCCGTCGCCGAGGCGCGCGACGCGCCGAAGGGCGACCTGGCTGTGGCCGCCGACCCAGATCGGCGGGTGCGGCTTCTGCACGGGCGGGGGCAGGCAGCGCACGGCGTCGAAGTGATAGAAGCGGCCCGCGAAGGAGGCGGGGCACTCCGTCCAGAGCGTCTTCATGATGCGGATATACTCGTCGCTAACCGAGCCCCGGCGATCGAAATCCGGCGCGCCGAGAGCCTGGAACTCCTCGCGCAACCAGCCCACGCCAACGCCCACGGTGACGCGGCCCTTGGAGAGCACGTCGATGGTGGCGAGCATCTTGGCCGTGACCACAGGATTCCGGTGGGGCACGATCATGACGCTCGTCACCAGGCGGAGCGTGCGGGTCTTGCCCGCGATGAAAGCCATGAGGGCGAGCTGCTCGAGCGCGTCGCCCTGGCCGGGGAACGCGCCGGAAACCGTGTACGGGTACTTGGAGTTGATGGCCACGGGGAATACGATGTGGTCGGCGATCATCACGGAGCTGAAGCCCAGGGCCTCACCGTGCTGCACGAGCGACTCGAGTGCCTCGGGAGTGGCCGTCTGGCCGCGGGTGGGGAGATAGAAACCGTAGCGCATGGTCGTCCTCTCGACCCCTTCAGTATCTCCGGGGGACTCTATCGTCCGGAAGACTTTCCGACAAGCGGGCGAGTGCTGTAGTCGCTCGCCTCAACACCTCCACTCGAGAGCGAGGGATCCTTCGATGCGGAAAAGCATAACCGGTATCTCCCTGGCCGTCCTCCTGCTGGGGAACACGGCCCTGGTGGGCGCCCAGGATGTCTATGTGTACCCCTCCAAGAATCAATCCAACGATCAGATGGCTCACGACAAGGAGGAGTGCCACGACTGGGCGGTGAAAGAAACCGGGGTGGATCCTGAGAAGCTCGCCACCGAATCGGTCACGCCGCCGCCGAGTGGAGGGTCATCGAGCGGAGCGGGCAGCGGGGTCGGAGGCGCAGGGCTCGGAGCCGCGCGCGGAGCCATGTCCGGCGATGCCGCGGGCGGCGCAGTCCGGGGTGTGGGCATCGGCCGACTTGTCGGCGCCGTCCGTGCGCGGCGGCAGATGGAGGAGCAGCACCAGGCGAGCCCACAGGATTATCAGCAGCGAAAAACGCAGCTCCAGAGCTACGACCGCGCCTTCGGCGCCTGCCTCACTGGTCGCGGCTACACCGTGCAGTAGTCTCGATCGCCTCGCTCACCTCATTCACGAGTGCCACACCGACGACCGGGGCGGGTGGCGGCGGGGGCGGGGGAGCTCTCCGGCGGAGTGGGACCCCCTCGTCCTGTGCGCAGCCCGCAGGGCTGCGGTTCAGGCGAGTGGGTGACGTAGCTGGAGAGCTCCCCCGCCCCCGGCGACGGGCCCCGACCCGCCTCGCGCTCTGAAAATCGTGAATAGGTCAAACTAGAGCCGCGCCGCCACCTCGCGCGCCCAACGCCGCATGAAGGCGCTCGGATCGGGCACGAAGCCCGTGATGATGAACTGGCGCGCCCCCGCCGCCATGGCCCTCTGGATCTGGGCGATGCATTCGCCCGGGGTGCCCGCGATGGCGAAGCGGTCGACGAGGAACTCGGTCAGGCCCCAACGGTCGGGCAGGCTCGCGTTGGCCGCGCCCGGCAGCTCGTGGTGATGGGCGTTGTACTCCCGCTGGAGCGCGCGGATCCGCTCGTACAGGTCGAGCGGCACACCCTTGCCCTCGAGGGTGAAGCGGAAGGCGTGGTTGGCGCTGGCCGCCAGAGCCATCTTGATGGGCTCGATGGCCTCGTCGCGGTGATCGGCCAGGCTCGTTTTGGCGAACCACCACACGTCGACGTCGTCCACGGACCGGCCTGCCATTCGCGCGCCACGCTCCAGTGCGGCCAGGGAGAGCGCGATCACCTCGGGAGTGAGTCCAAGGCCCACGATCACCCCGTCGGCCACGCGGCCGGCGAGCTCCAGAGTCCGCGGACCCTCAGCGGCCAGGTAGATCGGCACGCGCCGCACCGATCGATGCACACGCCAGGTGCGCCCTTCGCGCTCGACGGTCTCGCCTGCGGTGAGCCGGCGGAGCGTCAGGATGGAATCCTCCAGACCGGCGAGGGTGGTGGGCGGCGCCCCGATGGTGTAGATTGCGCTGTCGCCCGAGCCGAGCCCGAGCCGAGCGCGGCCACCGGCCAGCTCGTCCACGCTCGAGATCGCGCTGGCCGTCACCACGAGGTGCCGCGTGAGCGGATTGGTGACGAGGGGGCCGAGGTGGCTCCGCCGCGTGCGGAGGGCGGCCACGGTGAGGGCTACGTAGAGTTCGCGGAACACCGACTGGGAGTCGGCCACCCCGATCCACTCGAAGCCGCGCTCCTCCGCCTCCGCGCACAGCTCGCCAAAGCGGGCGAGGGACTCCGGAAGGAAGACGATGCCGAAGCGCGCCGCGCTCATGACGGTACACCGTAGCACGCCTTGACAGAGTGACGGGCCGGGGCGGATAGTGTGCCTCGCGACGTTTGCATCGTCCTCTCACCGACACGAGGTCCACCATGGCTGACTCGACCAGAACGCGATCCGCTGAAGAAACCAAGCTCCTCGAGCGCGCGCGCCAGCGCCTGCCCGGCGGCGTGCTCGGCACCTCCCGCTACGCTGACGAGGCCGCCTTCGTGGTGAAGCGGGGCCAGGGCTCGAAGATCTACGACGTGAGCGGACGCGAGTACATCGACTACGTGCTGGCCTCCGGCCCCCTGATCCTCGGACACGCGCATCCCGCCGTGGTGGCCGCGGTCCGCACGCAGATCGAGGGCGGCAGCACCTACTTCATGGTGAACGAGCCGATCATCGAGCTGGCCGAGGAGATCTGCCGCGCCATGCCGTGCGCCGAGCAGGTGCGCTTCACCTCCACCGGCTCCGAGGCGACCTTCTTCGCGCTGCGCGTGGCGCGCACGGCGCGGCAGCGCGACAAGATCCTCAAGTTCGAGGGCGGATACCACGGCGCCCACGACTACTCCATGATGAGCGCCACCCCGCGCTCGCCCAAGGCCTTCCCGGCTCCCGTGCCGGATTCCTCGGGCATTCCTCACGCGCTGGAAGCCGAGGTGCTTATCGCGCCATACAACGACCTCGCCACCGTCGAGGGCATCGTGGCCACGCACGCCGACGAGCTCGCTGCCGTCATCATCGAGCCCTTCCAGCGGCTCATCCCGCCCCAGCCGGGTTTCCTCCAGGGGCTGCGGGAGATCACGCGCCGCCACGGCATCCTCCTCGTCTTCGACGAGGTGGTCACCGGCTTCCGCCTCGCCTACGGCGGCGCTCAGCATTACTACGGCGTCGTCCCCGACATCGCCTGCATCGGCAAGATCGTGGGCGGCGGCTTCCCCTTGGCCGCCGTGTGCGCCTCCGAGGAACTGATGCGCCCCTTCGATCCTCAGCAGGACGGCAAGGGCGATTTCATCTCCCAGTCGGGCACCTTGAACGGCAATCCCATCGCGGCAGCGGCGGGACTCGCCACCCTGGCCGAGCTGCGCAAGCCGGGCGCCTACGAGACCATTCACGGCACTGGACGCCAACTCATGGCCGGCCTCACCGAACTGATCCAGCGCGCGGGACTGCCCGCCCAGGTGGTGGGCGAGCCCGTGGTCTTCGACGTCCTCTTCACGAGCGAGCCCATCACCGACTACCGCTCGCTGCAGAAGGCCGACGGGGCCCTCGCGCGCGCCTTCACCACCGAGCTGATCAAGCGCGG
>DATGCY010000348.1:0-23545 GCA_035311385.1 Candidatus Methylomirabilota bacterium | reverse complement strand
GCAATGATCACCGGCATGTACTCGGGTCGGCAGCCCGCCATGACCGCGTTGACGGCGATCTTCTCCACCGTGCCGCGGCCGAAGTTGGGCGGCACGAAGGCGATGAGGTCGCTCGCCTCACGCCCGGAGCCCGCGACCATGGCCGCCACGCGCTCGCGCGTGGGAGGGATCACGGGAAGGCCGTCGGTGACCCCACGCTCGAAGAGCGCCTCGAAGGGGTCGACGGCCGCGTCGCTCACGATCGCCTCAGGGCTTGCAGACCCGGAAGTTACTGTAGTCGCCCTCGGCCACCGACTTGGTGTCGTCGGAATCCGTCAGCACGGCCACCCCCGACGCCTTCGGGACATCGGACTCGTCGAAGAACTTCCTGTAGTCCTGGAGGACGTTGACCCGCTCCTCTGTCCACTTGTCCTTGTCCTCCGTGCCGCTCTTCACTACGAGGACTTGGGTCAGGCCGCCGCTCGAGGACAGGCGCGTGCCCACCGGCACCACTGCGCTCCAGATGTATTTCACGGACTTGACCGACCACGCGGTGTGCGGGAACACCGCGTACACCGACACCGCGCTGTCGTTGGTCTTGGACTGGCGCTCGTCGGAACCCTTGGGAAAGACCACCGGACGCCACGACCAGGCGAGCACCGGGTAGGTCTTGAGATCCCACTCGTACTGCTTGGCCGCCTGGATGCCCAGGCCCTTGGCGAGCGCGTGCAGGAAGCGGAGCCCGTCCATCTCCTGGATCGAGTACACCTCGCGACCTGAATCCTTGCGCGGCTTCCAGTCGGGCGGGAACTCCCCCACCTTGCCCTTGGCGAAGTTGTCGACGGTGACACAGTCCTCGGCGCGCGACCCTGTGGGGAACGCGAGGAGCAGCGCGAGGAGGGCGAGGGCGAGCCTCATCACGGTTCTCAGCGCCCGCGTCGCCACCAAGAGTGCACGAGCTGATCGACAACCTGGACGAGCTGGCCGACGGTACGGCACTCCTTGACGATGTCGCAGGAGGGCGAGTAGAGCGGCATCACGCTGTCGCCGATCCCCCAGCCCCACTGCCCTTCCGGATTGAGCCAGATGATGCCCTTGACCCGCTCGCGGATCTGGCGGATGGCCCATGCCTGGGGGTCGTTGTAGTTGTTCCGGGCATCGCCCAGCACGAGCACGGTGGTCTTGCGATCCAGCGACTCGATCTCCGTGCGCACGAAGCGGCTGAAGGCATAGCCGAAGTCCGAGCGGCAGTGGTAGTCCACCGAGGAGCCCTTGAGGGCCCAGTCGATGGCATAGTCCACGGGGTGCGAGTTGAAGGCCTGCGTCACCTCGGCGATCTCGGACACGAAGACGTAGGAGCGTACCCGCGAGAAACACTCCTGCAAGCTCCACACGAGCTGGAGCATGAAGCGCGAGGCGTTGCGCACCGAGTCTGACACGTCGCACAGGGTGATGAGCTTGGGCTTCTCGCGGTGCCGGCGGCGAAAGCGGAGCTCCATGGGCACGCCGCCGTACTGGAGGCTCTTGCGGATGGTCCGGCGGGAGTCGAGCCGGCCCTTCTCTTCCTGGCGCTGGCGCATGGCCAGGGCGTCCTTGATCTTGCGGGCCAGCCGCGCCACCACGGCCTTCATCTGCGCCACCTCGTCGGGAGAGAGGGCGAAGAGCGGCTTGTCGGTGAGCACCTCGCGCGTGAGCTTCTCGCCCTGCCGGTAGGCGCGACGCTCGAGCTCACGCTCCACGTGCTGGCGGATCATGCGTCGAAAGGCTTCCAGCCGCAGCTCGAGATAGTTGCGGATGCGGGCGAGCATCCCCGGGTCCATGCCCTGCGCTTCCAGCATCTGCATGATGCGCGAGAGGTCGCGCTCGATAGCCTCCCAGTCGAACTTGTCGTAGATGCGGCGGGAAAAATAGCCGATCTGCAGGAAGTACATCAGGCGCTCGAGGCCGGCATTCTGGCCCTGGCCGCGGATGGCCATTTCCATGTCCGACCCTTCGCCGTTGAGCATGAGCTCGGTCAGCTCATCCAGCTCCATGTTCTCTTGGGCCATGAGCTGGTCGAGGAGCTGCTGGATGCGCGGATCCTCCGGTCCCAGCGCCTTCTTGAGCCCTGCCCCCAGCGCTTCCAGGTCGAGGAAATACAGGTCGAAGAGCCGGTCGAAGGTGGGGAGGTCACGCGACTCCTTGACCAGCGTCGCGGCTAGCGCGGACTTGAAGGTCTCGCGATGTTCGAGGCCGATCTCCGACGATGCGGCCAGCGCGTCCATGGCCTCGCTGGGCGAGATGCGCAACTCCGCCCGCCGGAGATCGCCGATGAACTCCAGGATCCGCTGGTCCATTAAGTTCTGGGGGGGAGCGCCACCTGCCGCTCCTCCCCCAGACCCCCCCACCAGGCCGCGCCGCCCGCTACCCTCACGTTCGCTGTCATCACGTGGATGGCTGTCATCGCGGGGAGCGCCACCACCTGCCGCTCCTCCCCCAGACCCCCGCCCGTGTCCCTCGCGTTGGCCGTCATCGCGAGAAGGTGACCCAGGAAGACTTGAAGACGTCCTCACCCTTGTCACGGGTGATGGGGCACAGCCGACCGTCCTCGAGGCGGAGGAGCCCGTGGAAAGATCCGGGCGCGATGAAGTGCGTCATCTTGAGCTTCCAGCCGAGCTCGCCGGCGGGAGCCTCCTCGTCGCGCTCTACGAGTTGTGTCACGTCGGGCACGTCACCCACGAGGTGGAGCACCCGCACCGGCCCTTCCGAGCAACGGAGTCCCAGCACGACCTTGTAGGCGGGGTCCTGCCGCGAAGTCTCCACCGTCATCTCGCCGGGCTGGAGGAGATGCGGCACGGCCTCGGGCATGGTCGCGCGGAAGAAGGCCTGAGGCCCGGGATTCGTGTAGTAGAAGTGCCAGCGGCCCGCGGCATAGATCCACAGCTTCGTGTACTCGCCGAGAGCGGCGGAGATGCAGCGCCCGCCCTCGATGAACACGGGCCCGCTGGGCCCCAGCTCAGGCAGCCGGATGCGCGGACACGGAAACCACAGCTCGCGGAACTCGCTCAGGGTCATGGGCGCTAGGTGATATCGGCGAGCACCTTGTCGAGAGCGCCCTTGACGCGCTCGAGATCCTTCTCGTGCTTGACGAGCATGGTCAGGGTGGATTCGACCAGCTCACGGTCGAGGCTGTCCGCGTTGAGGATGACGAGCGAGCGCGCCCAGTCGAGGCTCTCCGAGACGGACGGCGCCTTGCGCAGGTCGAGAGCGCGGATGCGCTGCACGGTGGTCACCACCGTCTGGGCGAGCTTTTCGGAGATCTCCGGCACCTTCATGCGGATGATGGCCAGCTCCTCGTCGGGCGGAGGAAAGTCGATGAAGAGATGAAGGCAGCGCCGCTTGAGGCCGTCGCTGAGCTCCCGCGCATTGTTCGAGGTCAGCACCACGAGCGGAATGTTCGTCGCCTTGATGGTGCCGAGCTCGGGCACGGAGACCTGGAAGTCCGAGAGCACCTCGAGGAGGAAGGCTTCGAACTCTGGCTCCGCCTTGTCGATCTCGTCCACGAGCAACACCACGGGATCGGTGGACTCGATGGCCTGCAGGAGCGGACGCGGAGCCAGGAAGCGATGCGAAAAGAAGGCATCGTCCTGGCCGGAGATGCGGGCGACCGCATCGGGGAGCGACGGGGCATCCGCGATCAGCTCGCCGATGCGCTCGCGCAGGAGCTGCGTGTAGAGGAGCTGCTTGGCGTACTTCCACTCGTAGAGCGCCTTGCCCTCGTCCAGCCCTTCGTAGCACTGCAGGCGAAGGAGCCGCCGGCTCGTGATGTCGGCCAGCGTCTTCGCCAGCTCGGTCTTGCCCACGCCCGCCGGTCCCTCGATGAGCACGGGACGGCCCATGCGCTCTGCGAGAAACACCACGGTGGAGATGCGGCGGTTGGCGATGTATCGGGCGTTCTTGAAGTGCTGCTGGACGTCCTCGACGGAATGGAACATTTGAGCTCCTGTCAGAGTGAATTGGCGTGGAGTGTAGCACACTTGCGCATCGCCGAGACGCAGGAGCGGGCGATTGCCGCTCCCGCGGTCCCGCGGGATACTTGGCCATGGCCGACTCTCCCGAGGCCCGCACGTACCATCGCTGGCAATTCCGGATCGGGGCGCTCCGACTCATGATCTCCACCGCCGCTCTCGTCGCGCTCCTGCTCACCGGCCTCTCGATCCGCCTTCGTGATCTCCTCGAGAGCTGGACGCCCCACTGGTGGGTCGCCGTGCCGATGGCCATCCTGCTGATCGGTCTCGGCCTCCAGCTCGTGACCCTCCCGCTCTCCTTGATCGGCGGCTTCTGGCTGCCGCGGCGCTACGGGCTCCACCATCAGACGCTCGCCCGCTGGTCCCTCGACCGCGTGAAGGCCGGTCTCGTGGGCGTCCTGCTCCTGTGCATCGCCGCGCTCATCGTGTACGGGCTGCTCCGTTCTTCTCCGTGGTGGTGGCTGTGGGCGGCGGGGGCCCTCTTCATCGGCCAGGTGCTCCTCACTTTCGTCACGCCGATCTGGCTCGTGCCACTCTTCTATCGCCTCACGCCGCTCGCCGAGGGTGATCTTCGCGCTCGCCTCCTCCGGCTCGCCGAGCGCGCGGGCGTGCCGGCCATCGGCGTGTGGATCGCCGACCAGTCCCGGCGCAGCCGCACCGCCAACGCCGCGGTGGTCGGCCTCGGGCACACCCGGCGCATCATCCTGTTCGACACCCTCGTACACGACTTCCAGCCCGACGAGATCGAGGCCGTGCTCGCGCACGAGCTCGGTCATCACGCGGCGGGCGACATCTGGCGAGGGCTCGGCGTCCAGGCCGTGCTCACCGTGATCCTCATGTGGATCGCCGACCGTGTGCTGGTGGCCGGCGCGGGCGTCCTCGGGCTTTCTGGGCCGGCCGATGTCGCTGGCCTGCCACTTCTGGGCCTCGTGACCATGGTCGTCAGCCTGCTCGCCCTGCCCCTCGTGAACGGCTGGTCGCGTCACATCGAGACGCGAGCGGACGACTTCGCCCTCGAGCTGACACGGAATCCGGCACCCTTCATTGGCGCCATGGAGCGCCTCGCTGATCTCAACCTCGCCGAGCGTAAACCCCACGTTCTGAAGGAGATGATTCTCTACTCGCACCCCTCCATCGATCGACGGGTGGCGCGGGCGAGGGCACGAGCCTGATCTCGGATGCTGACAGTGTCAAACGTGAGGTTGACAGTAAGGTCAAAAACCCACGGTTTGACCCCTAGCCCCGTGGCACTGGACTTGCTACCCTTGGGCTGATTATGAGACACGATCCGCCGTCGTCCTTGATCCGGCACTTGCAGGTACTGCGCGCGGTGAACGAGGCCGTGAGCCGCTCGCTCGATCTCAACGAGGTGCTGCAGCGCTCCCTCGCCGCCTTGACCCACGTCACGGGTCACGAGATCTCGAGCCTGCATCTCATGTCGGCAGATGGCAACAGCCTCCTCCTGCGCGGCGACCGTGGTCTCAGCGACGAGCTGCGGCGGGTCAACGTGGAGTTGCCCATGGGCGAGGGTCTGATCGGGAGCGTGGCGCTGACCGGCCAGGCCCGTCGGGTCGACGACGCGAGCGCCACCGACGATCTTCTCCCCATCGCCCGCGCCGCCGTGAGTCGCGACGGCATCCGCGGCTTCGTCTGCGTGCCCATCCGGGCGCGCCATCGCATCCTGGGGACGCTTTCCCTCGGCCGGCAGACCGAGGACCGCTTCACGGACGAGGAGGTGGCGCTCGTCGAATGCGTGGCGGACCAGATCGGTCTCGCGCTCGACAACGCGCGGCTCTACGGCGAGATCAACCGGCAGCTCGACGATCTCCGGCGCGCCCAGATCGAGGTGGTGAAGGCGGAGCGGCTCTCTGCCGTGAACGGGCTCGCCGCGGGAGTGGCGCACGAGATCAACAACCCGCTCACCATCATCATGGCCCAGCTCCATCTGCTCAATCAGGGCCCGATGAACTCGCACACCGAGGAAGCCCTCGGCGTCATCGACGCCGCGGCCAAGCGCGCCGCCTCCATCGTGCGCGACCTGATCCTCTTCGCCGAGCATCGGCCGCCGCGGCGCACGCGCTGCCAGGTCGCGGAGCAGATCCGCGAGGTGGTGGCTTTCGAGGAGGCACGGCTGGAGGGCGAGGGCATCTCCGTGCGCACCAGCCTGGAGCCCGTACCCGACATCTGGGCGGATCACAACCACCTCCAAGAAGTGCTGCTCCACGTGATCCAGAATGCCCAGCACGCCATGGTGGAGGCCCACGCGGGCGGCGTGCTCACCATCAGCACGACCATGGTCGACTCGGGCGTGCGGATCGAGGTGGCCGACGATGGGCCAGGGATTCCCTCCGAGCATTTGCCGCGGATCTTCAATCCCTTCTTCACCACCAAGCAGCCCGGCGATGGGCGCGGGCTCGGCCTCTCCGTCGCCCACAGCATCGTGACGGAGCACGGCGGCCGCATCTGGGCCGAGAACCGTCCCGGCGGTGGCGCGCTCTTCACCATCGATCTGCCCATCGGCGAGCCGGAACCGGCTCGCGAAGCGCTGCGCTCCGACTCGCGCCGTCTGTAGTCCCTCGACAACCCACCGGGTCGGCGGTAAAGTCTCCGGTCGTCGACGACGGCCGAATCTCCTCATCACCCGGAGGCCCGCATGAACACCGTCAAGGATGCCATCTCGCGCGCGGTGGACCGCCTCGCGGACGAGCTCGAAGCTCTCTCCATCAAGATTCACGATCAGCCGGAGCTCGCCTACCAGGAAGTGCAGGCCTGTGCGTGGCTCTGCGAGTTCCTCGGCAAGCAGGGCTTCAAGGTCGAGCCGGGCGCGGGCGGCGTGGAGACGGCCTTCCGCGCCACCATCGAGACGGGCGAGGGGCCGACGGTGGCCATCCTCTGCGAGTACGACGCCCTGCCCGGCATCGGGCACGCCTGCGGTCACAACGTGATTGCCACCTCGGGCGCCGGGGCGGGCGCCGCCCTCGCCGCGGTACGGACCCAGCTTCCCAAGGGGCGCATCCACGTCATCGGCACTCCGGCCGAGGAGGGCGGCGGCGGAAAAATCAAGCTCATCAACGCCGGTCTCTTCAAGGACGTGGACGCCGCCATGATGATCCACGGCTTCGACCGGACCCTCTTGCACCAGGACCTGCTCGGCATCGCGCGCGCCACCTTCGAGTTCACGGGCAAGGCCTCGCATGCTTCCGCGGATCCTTGGGAGGGCATCAACGCCCTCGACGCCTGCGTGCAGACCTACAACGCGGTGGCCATGCTACGGCAGCAGGTGCGGCCGGATTGCCGCATCCACGGCATCATCACGAGCGGTGGCGCGGCCGCCAACATCATCCCCGAGTACGCCTCCGCCACCTTCTACGTCCGCGCGCCCCGCATCGACACCATGTGGGATCTCTACCGCCGCGTGGTCGCCTGCGCGGAAGGAGCGGCCAAGGCGGCGGGGGTGAGCCTCAAGGTGACGCAGCACGAGAGCGTGTACGAGCCCATGAAGTCAAGCCGCGTGCTCCTCGATCTCTTCGCGGCGAACATGACCACCGTGGGCTTGGCCGAGGGCGATCCCATCCCCGATCGCAAGGGATCCTCCGACGTGGGCAACGTGAGCCAGGTGGTGCCGACCATTCAGCCCATGATCGGCATCGCGCCCGAGGGCATGGCCATCCACACGCGCGAGTTCGCCGAGGCCGCCATCCAGCCGCTGGCCCGGCGGGGCATGGTCGCCGCGGCCAAGACCATGGCCCTCACCACCTACGATCTCCTCGCTCATCCCGCCCACGTCAAGGCGGCCAAGGAGGAGTTCAGCCACACGTGATCTTCCACGATTACTGCTCGAAGATTCCCGCGGAGGAGATCGACCGCTTCATCGCGGCGCAGGAGATGGGCCGGCTGGTGACGCTCGGTGAGGACGGCACGCCCCACCTCGGCCTCTACAACTTCGTGGACGCGCCTCCCACCCTCGAGCTCCACTTGGTGAGGACGGACGAGCAGGTCGCCGATCTGCAGGCTCGCTCCCGATGCGCCTTCGAGGTGGACGAGGTCCTCGCGGTGATTCCCTCTCACTGGGTCCACCCGGAATACGGAGGCTCGGCCACCTCGTATCACCGCACGGTCATCTTCGAGGGCGTGGGCACGGTGGCGGAGGATCCCGCCGTGGTGATGGCTCAGCAGCAGCGGCTTCTCGCCAAGCATCAGCCCAAGGGACGCTACCGGCCCCTCGCCGTCGACGATCCGCTCTACAAGGGCGCCCTCAACCAGCTGGCCGCCTTCACCCTGCGCATCACGGCACGTCGCGCCAAGTTCAAGCTCGGACAGAACCGGCCGGTGGCCGCGCGCCGCCAGGTCATCGAGAAGCTGCGCCGGCGCGGCCGGCCCAACGATGGACGGGCCGCGGACGCGCTGCAATGGACGATCGATCATCCCTTCGAGCCGGGAGACCAGCATGACCGCTGAGGCGCTCGACCAGGCCAAGACCAAGGTCACGGAGACGGTGGACCGCCTCGCCGACGATCTCGAGAAGATCTCGCACCAGATCCACTCGACTCCGGAACTCTGCTTCCACGAGGAGAAGGCGGCGGGCTGGCTCGCCGCGTTCCTGGAACAACACGGCGCCCGCGTGGAGCGCGGGGTGGGCGGGCTGCCCACCGCCTTCCGCGCCACCATCGAGGGCCAGGCGGCCGGGCCGACCATCGCCATCATGGCCGAGTACGATGCCCTCCCAAGCATCGGGCACGCCTGCGGCCACAACGTCATCGCCACCGCGGGCACGGGCGCCGGCGCAGCCATTGCGGCCGCCCTCGGCACGCTGCCTTTTGCCGGGCGCATCCAGGTCATCGGTACGCCGGCCGAAGAAGGCGGCGCCGGAAAGGTCAAGCTGTTGGAGGCGGGTGTCTTCAAGGACGTGGACGCGGCCATGATGATCCACGGCCGCTGCGGAACCCAGGTGTGGCGCCCGACCCTCGGCATCATCAAGGTCAAGTGCGAGTTCTTCGGCAAGGCCTCGCACGCCTCATCCTGGCCGTGGAGCGGGGTGAATGCGCTCAACGCCATGATTCAGCTCTTCGTGTCGCTCGATCAGATGCGCCAGCAGCTCAGGCCGGATGCGCGCGTGCATGGCATCATCACCAAGGGCGGGGATCAGGCGAACATCATCCCGGAGCACACCGCCTCCGAGTTCTATCTGCGCGCGCCCACCAAGGATTACTGCAAGGAGCTGCTGCGTCGCTTCGAGGCCTGCGCCCAGGGGGCGGCCACCGCCACGGGCTGCCGAGTCACCGTCACCTCGGATCCGATCATCCACGATCCGCTCAAGGCCAACTTCACCATGGCCGAGCTCTTCGGCAAGAACCTGGAGCGGATCGACTTCCCCGTCGATCCGGACGACGGCGAGGCAGGCTACGGCTCCACGGACTGCGGCAACGTGAGCCAGGCCCTGCCCACCATCCATCCGTACATCCGCATCTCGCCCGACGGCATTCCCGGCCATTCGCGTGAGTTCGCCGAGTGGGCGAAGTCACCCTTGGCGCGCACGGGCATGGTCGCAGGAGCCAAGGCCCTCGCCCTGACCGCCCTCGATCTGGTGGCGAGGCCGGAAGAGCTCCAGCGGGCCAAGGACGAGTTCGCGCGGACGCGCGGCTAGACGACAGGGGGAAGACTAGGCGCCGCGCACGGCGCGGAGCACCTTCTTCGCCTGGTTGAGATGGTCGAGCACGTGCAGGCGGAAGACGATGCCGTAGGCCTTCCAGTCGAGCTTCTCGATCCAGTGCACTGGCTCGACCGAGCCGTCCTCGCGCGTCACGTTGATCACCATCACCACCTCCGCCCGCGCCTCGGTGGGACAGTCGGGCGCGGCGCGGAGCACACGTGCGGCCTCCCCCTGCACCCGCTTGAGGGCTGCGCGTAGGTCGGGCCAGCGCTGGGCCAGAGGATCGGGCGACTGGAGCGCCGCGGGAATGGGGCCGCCGGCCGGGCTCTCATCGGCGAGCAGCTCGCGCAACTCGACGATGCTCGGCTCGTGGGTGACGACCAGGTGGTCTACCACCTCCTGGATGCTCCACTCTCCCGGTAGGCCGTGCGCCCGCGCCTCAGTCTCGCTCACTTCCTCGAGGAATTCCTCGATGGCTCTGAAGGAGGCCGCCACGCGCTCGGCGATCTGCGCGGCGCTCCGGCGACTTCCCTGCTGCTCCAGGTATTCCATGGCCTTGACCTGTTCGGGCAGCAAGCTCATGGCGGCACTATACCTCCATCGGGATGCGTCGGGCGCGTGACACTGTCACGTCAAAAGTGACGCCGCGCAGGGCCGGCCGCCTCCTGAACGAGGTCCGGAGATAGAAGCGCCTCACAGTATTTCAACCGCTTAGCCGGGTCACGGGCTCGCCCTGCGCTGGTACGAGAGGCGCAACAGAGAGCCCGCCGGCCCCGTTGTGCCCACACCCGGCCCCTGGCTTTGAGCCCGCAGTCGAGGAGGACCCGATGGGAGCTCGGATGCTGAGGCAGGCGCTCGCCGCCCTCTTGCTGGCCATGCTCTCCGCTACCGACGCCCTTGCCACCGGCGCGGGCGTGGTCACGGGAGTCTCGGGCCAGGTCACGGTCGCCCGAGCTACCACTCCTTCTCTGCCCCTCAAGTTCAAGGATGAGGTGTTCCTTAGAGACCGCATCAGCACGGCCGAACACTCCCTCGCCCGTCTCCTCCTCGACCAGAAGGCGCTCCTCACGGTGCGCGAGCTCTCCGAGCTCGAGATCACCGAGGAGGCCGGACGCTCCGCGGTGAACCTGGAGGCAGGCAAGATCGCCATCGGCGTGGCGCGCCAGCGCATGCGTCCGGGCGAGGTCGTTGAGATCCGGACGCAGAACGCGGTGGCGGCGATCCGAGGCACGGTGGTCGTCGCGGAGAACCTTCCCGTGCCGCCTGGATCGCCGCCCCAGAGCCGTATCCACGTCCTCTCCGGGTACGTGGACATCACGCCCAGGAATAATCCCGGAGCCCCGCCCGTGAGGATGGTGGCGCCCGCCAGCATCGCCATTGATGGGCAGAGTGTCGGGGTGCCCGTGACCCTCACCGAGACCGCGCACCGCCAGCTTCTGAGCGATCTCCACCAGATGCTGCCCCAGCATCTGGACGCGATGAAGACGCTGACCTCCGGCGAGTTCGCCCGAGCCAGCTTGCTGGCCCGCATCATCACCGGCCCGGCTGGATCGGCAGGCGAGAAGGGACTCGAAGCGCCCGTCGATCCGTCGACGACGCCCGGCAAGGCGCCCATCACCCCGCCGACCGCGGGCGTCGCGGTGACCGTGCCCTCCGATCCCCAGCCGCTGTTCGCCTACACGGACCAGACCGTGCGCATTGCTGGCGATCTGTATCATGTCCCTCCGCCGGCCACGCAGGGTCTCTCCACCGATCTGCTCCGCGCCGCGGGCAGCGCGCTCACCATCGGAGGCGACATCCTCGACGTGAGAGGCAGCCTCGACAGCGCGACCTCGCGCGCTTTCGTCGGTCTCGACGGCAGCCGTGTGACCGCGCAGACCCTGGCCCGACTCGATGGCGGGACGGTGACTCTCACCGGCACACTCCTCGACGCTGTCAACAGCGCCTTCACGGTGCGCGGCCGCGCCCTCCTCGACGTGCTGTCCAACGCCTCCTTGGTGAGCCTCGGCTCCTCGCCTCTGGCGAGCTTCACGGACGGCTTCCTGGTTCTTGCTCACGGAGCCAATGGCCTGAGCTTCGCCTCGGGCGCTACTGCCACGCTGGGCGGTGGCCTCTTCAGATCGGACGGGACGGGCGTGACCGGCCTGGGCGATCTCGTGAGCGTCAGGGCCGCGACGCTCTCCATCGGCCAGGGCGGCCCCGCCCTCGATTTCCACGACGCGGTCGTCATCGGGCTCGATCCCGGCAGCGTGGGAGCTGGGGGACGGCTCGACATGGGCGCCGGTTTCGCCCGCGTCTCCGGCGGCACGCTCTTCGCGCCCGATCACGTGCTGAAGGTGTCGGCAGGCCACCTCACCAATGCGGGCACGGCGTCGCTCCTCGACTTCTCCCATGCAACGGTCCGCGTGGGCCTGTTTGGTGGCGGCGCGCTCTTCGAGTCCTCCGCCCACGGGCGGGTCACGGACACCACGGGACAGCCGCTCGCCCGCCTGGACGGCGGGAGCCTTGCGCTCGCTCCGAGCACTACGGGCTTCCTTGTCGGCGATCGATCGCGGCTCGATCTCCAGGGCGGGTTGCTCGAGGCGACCGACGCCACCATCACGTCATCGGACGACTTCGTGCGTGCCTCGGGGCGCGGCCGCATCGTGCAGTCCGCCTCCACCGCACCGCTCGTGTCATTCACGGGCGGCACACAGCGGATCGCGACCGCAGGCTCCATCGTCCATCTGGATGGCACGGCGTCCGCGCTCGATCCCACGAGCGGTCTCGTGGTGGGCACGGAACAGCCGCTCGCCTCGGGTGGCGCACTGCTCGATCTGGCCGGCGCCCGCGTCACCGCACGCCGGGCCGTCACCGTGGATGTGGCCCTCCTCGAAGCGACGGCGCCGCTCCTGCAGCTCCGCGCCGACGGGAACGGCAACGGCGCCACGCTCGCCACGGGCGCCAACACGCTGGATCTCACGACGAAGGCCAAGGTCGACAGCACAGCCACCCTCTTCATCCTCGACCGGAGCCGTCTCGTCGTGAACAATGCGGCGCTGGCGGCGGTGGCCGCGGGCAGCTACCTGCACACGGCGGGCGACTTCGTCAGCCTCGCCAACGGCAGCACGCTCACCATCAACAACGGCGTGCTCCTCTTCGCGAGCGGGGGCGCCATCGTGAACATCCGAGGCGCCCTCATCGCCTTCAGCGGCACCCCGGGCAACACGGTGTCCGTCTCGAACCAGCTCGCCTTCGTGAACATCGGCGGAATTCCCGTGGCACTCACGGGCGGAGCCATGGCGGGCAACGTCCTCATCTCGGGATCGCCGATCAAGAACGCGGGGCTCGGCTCCGTCACGCCCAACAAGGC
Source organism: Candidatus Methylomirabilota bacterium (assembly GCA_035311385.1). Classification (GTDB taxonomy): domain Bacteria; phylum Methylomirabilota; class Methylomirabilia; order Rokubacteriales; family CSP1-6; genus AR37. The sequence continues at coordinate 10,557 of DATGCY010000348.1, read as the reverse complement.
GCTGATCCGGGTCGACGGGGCGGCCACCCGCGTGACGATCAGCGGGAACTAGCTCGCGCCGCGCCGTTTCTCCGCCGCTCGCTCCGCGGCGAGGCGTCCTCCCTCCCCTGCCGACAGATCCGCGAAGCCCATGGCGGCCGCGATGGCCTCATGGCCGGCCTGGGTGGCGATGAGCCGGTGCATGGCCTGGCAGATCCGCCGATACGCGGGATGCCCCTGAGGCGTGGTGCGCAGCTCGATCATGTGCATGGCCTCGCGCGCATTGAGCTCCATGTAGTAGCGCAGGCGGTAGGCCATGGACACCGCGTAGGGGGCGACCTCGCCGAGGCCGGCCGCCCTGAGGGCTTCGTAGAGATGGCCGGCCTCCTCCATGACGTGGCGCCAGTCGGGGAGCGCGCCCACCGCCTCGATCTCTTCCGAGCAGACCCAGCCGTGTCGCGTGGACAGCGGCTGCCACTCCAGGGTGAGGAGCCGATGGCGCTGCAGGTCGCGGAAGGCACCGTAGTCGCCGAGCACGTCGAAGCGATAGGAGGTGCGCTCGAAAGCGCGCCCGGGCTTGTGGCGCCGATTGGCGCGCGCGCCCACGTAGGCGTCGAGGACCTGCCGTCGCTCCTCCGGCCCCAGCTTCCGCGCCACCGCGAGGAGCTGGTCATCGGGCAGCCGCGAAGAGGCGTAGAGGGCGGCCGCCACCACCTTGATCTCGCCCTCGGGATCGAAGTCGGTCAGCGTCACCTCCTCTCGAGGCTCGGGCTCGAGCCCGGCGAGGAGGCGGTCCGCGATGCGCGCGGTGTCGCGCCGACTGTCGGCGAGGTAGTCGCTCCACACGTGGCCGCGATCGGGCCGATCCACGCGCTGGAGGAAGGCGGGGATGACCTTGTGCAGCTCGACGAGCATCCGGTCCGCGTAGTCACGGACCTCGGCAAGCGGATGACGGCGCATGCGGAGGAGCAGCGCCTCGTAGCCCTGGCCGGTGCCGAAAATGCCCACGCTGGAGCGCGTGGCGGCGGGGAGCAGCCCGCGCAGGCTGTCGAGGGCCTTGGCGCGGATGGTGGAGCGCCAGGCGGCGTCGCCGATGTCCGCGGGCCGGGTGAGGCGCGATGCCCAGTGATCGCGCAGGGGCTCGATCCAGCGCACGTAGGTCTCGAAGGCGCGGTCGTGCGTCTCCACGAAGCGCTCGCGCAGCGGATGGCCGTCGAGCTCGGCGGGGACGTGATAGCGCCAGCGGCCACCGGGGCGATCGGTGTACGGGATATAGCGTGTGGACTGCTCGAGATAGGCCATGAGACGGCCCCACTCCAGCACCTTGGTGAGGATGTTCGACGCATCCTCGCACGCGAGATGCACGCCCCCGAGCTGGGCCACGGAGTCGTCCCCGTACTCCGAGAACACGCGTTCGTACAGCCGATCCGCCCGCGCGGTGCCGATGTGATGAGCGACGGGGGCGGCCGCCTCCTCGCGGAACTCGTCGAGGAAGAGCCGACGGAGCGACTTGGGCGAGCGCGAGTAGCGCGCGAACAGCGCGCCCTTGACCACCTCGGGCAGGTTCACCAGGGCGAAGACGGGTCCGTCGAGATTGGTGAAGTAGGGCGCGAGGGCGTCGCGTTCTTCGCGGGTGAACCTCTCCACGCGCGTATCCTAGCACGCGGGGCGCTGCGCGAGCGGCCGCGCGCCTCGACGGCGCGGCGCAGGGCATGCGCTATAATCCGTGCATGCGTTCGGCCCTCTTCGCGACACCGCTCCTGGTGGCGACGCTCTCGGCCGGATGCTTCACGAGCTTCGGCCGCCAGTTCCCCTCCCCGGATCCGCGGGCCATCGTCATCGGCAAGACGAACAAGGACGATCTCAAGCGCATGTACGGCGATCCCTACCAAGTCGGCATCGACAGCGGCGATCCCACCTGGCGCTGGTTCTTCGGCCAGCGCGGATGGGGCGCGGAGGAAACGAAGGATCTCTCCGCGCGCTTCAACGCCGACGGCACCGTCAAGTCCTACGCCTTCACCTCCAACTTTCCCACTGACATGAAGCGCCTCAAGTGAAAGGAGACCTCACCATGCCCAACATCACCGTGCAGTGGTACGCCGGCCGCACCCCGCAGCAGAAGCGCGAGCTCACCGCGGCCATCACCGAGGCCATGGTGCGCATCGGCAAGACCACCCCCGAGCAGGTGCACATCGTCTTCCAGGACGTGGAGAAGTCGGACTGGGGGGTGAACGGCAAGCTGGCCTCCGACTAGTGCCGGGCCAACTTGACTTCGCCAGATCGACTCAGCCCTCGCCTCGCCGCAGAGCGGCTCAGCTCGAACGGCCACGTTCTCGGTCGGTCGCAGCCCTCAACGTACGATCGATTCAGGCCTCGCCTCGTGGCAAGGCCTCTCGGCTCGAAAGGCCACGTACGCCTCGGGCTGCGGCCTCCCTCGGGCCTCGTCTGGCTCGCAATTTGGCCCGGCACTCTGTGGGGCCACGCGGCGTGTAGGCGATCCTCGCGGGAGGCGGACTAGTGGCGCGACTTCAGGTCGGGTTCATCCCCATCGAGGGGGGGCATTATTATGGGGAGGCTCTCGAGGAAGTGGTGCGGGCCGAGGAGCTCGGCTTCGACTCCGTGTGGATGGAAGAGCACCACTCGGTGGTCAACCACTACTGGCCCTCGCCGCTGCCCGTCCTCGCGGGCTTCGCCACTCGCACCTCGCGCGTCCTCCTCGGCACCGACATCCTGGTGGCGCCCTTCTATCATCCGGTGCGGTTGGCCGAGGACGGCGCGCTCCTCGACATCATGTCGAATGGCCGCTTCGTGCTGGGCGTCGCCATCGGCTACAAACCCGACGAGTTCGCCCTCTATGGAGCCGAGCTCGAGAAGCGCGGGGCGCGCTTCGAGGAGCAGCTCGCCATCGTGAAGGCGCTGTGGGCGGAGGGGGCCGTCTCGTTCAAGGGACGGTACTATCAGATCGAGGGTCACCTCGAGCCGCGCCCTCTCCGTCAGCCGCATCCGCCCATCTGGATCGGGGGATGGGGCGATCTGACCCTGAAGCGGGCGGCCACCCTCGCCGACAACTGGATCCCCGGTCCCACCGCGGACCTCGCCCGCCTCCTCGCGGGCAAGCAGCACTTCCTCGCGCAACGCGCGGCGGCCGGGCGCACGGCGCCGCCCGCCGAGTGGCCCGTCACCCGCGACGTGATCATCGCCGACACCGACACCGAGGCGCGCGAGCTGGCCGAGCGGCACATCATGGTCTCCTACCGAAAGGAATACGCGGGAGGCTGGCGGCATCCCTTCATCGACGCCTCCATCGCCACCGATCTCGACGGGCTGATGAAGCACCGCTTTCTCATAGGGGGGCCGGACCAGGTACGGAAGGCCCTCGAGCCGTTCGTGAAGGAGTACGGCCTCACGCATCTCATCTGCCGTCTCTTCTTTCCCGGCATGCCACACCGGCATATCATGCGCGAGCTCGAACTGATCGCCAAAGAGGTCCTGCCCGCATTCCGGTAAGGGTAGCGCTCAAGGCGGCGTCCTTCCACGTCCGGAACCTCGAGACGAGGCTCCCCTTCCGGTACGGCATCGTCACGCTCACGCGCTTCCCTCTCCTCCACGTCGCCGTGGAGGTGGAGGCGGCGGATGGTCGGCGCGGCCGCGGCTACGCGGCGGACAACCTTGCCCCGAAGTGGTTCGACAAGGACCCCGCCAAGACCTTCCACGACGACGTCGAGGACGAGCTGGGAGCCATTCGTATCGCCCATCAGGCCTATCTGGAGGCGGCCCAGGTGCCGCGCACCGTCTTCCAGATCTGGCTCGACGCCTTCGCGGAATGCCGTCGGCTCGGCCCCACCCGGCAGCTCAATTCCCTCACCATTTCCTTCGGCTCCTCGCTCTTCGAGCGGGCGCTCGCCGACGCGGCGGCGCGGCTCGCGGGCGCCGACGCCATCGGTCTCCTGCGCCACGATCTCCTCGAGATCCGTCCGGGCGCCGTACACCGCGAGCTCGAGCAGGGCGACTTCGAGTGCTGGACGGCGGCGCCGCCGCCCCAGACCCTCGCCGTCCGCCACACCATTGGACTGCTCGATCCCATCACCGCGGCCGACGTCCCCGCGGATGCCTGGCTGCGCGACGGCCTCCCTCAGACCCTCGAGGACTGCATCCGCACATATGGCCTGCGCTACTTCAAGGTCAAGGTGGGCGGCCGGGGGGACGACGACATCGCACGGCTCACCGCCGTGGCGGCCACCCTCGATCGCCTCATCGAGGAGCCCTACGTGGTTTCCCTCGACGGCAACGAGCAGTACAAGTCCCTGGACGATTTCGCCACGCTCCTCGAGGCCATGCACGGCGCCGGCGCCCTCTCCCGCTTCCGCAAATCTATCCTCTTCATCGAGCAGCCCCTCGACCGCGCCGTCGCCCTGGAGCCCACGGCCACCCGCGGTCTCGCGGCCATCTCCCTCCCCCTCGTCATCGACGAGAGCGACGGGGAGCTCGATGCTTTCAGGACCGCGGTGAAGCTCGGTTACCGCGGGGTGAGCACCAAGAAGTGCAAGGGCATCTTCAAGTCATTCTTGAACCGCTCCCTCGTCGAGCGCTGGAACCGCCGGCGCAATCGCGGCACGCAGCTCTTCATGAGCGCGGAGGATCTCACCACCCTCGCCGTGATCCCCCTCCAGCAAGATCTCGCCACCGTGCGGGCCCTCGGCATCACCCACGCGGAGCGCAACGGCCATCACTACGTCAAGGGGCTCGCCCACTGCTCGCCACGGGAGCGCAACCTCGCCACCCGCCTCCATCGCGATCTCTACTGTGGCGACGGCAGCTCGGCTCGGCTGCGCATCGAGAGCGGCTTCATCCGCGTGGGCTCGCTCAGCGCCCCCGGGTACGGGGGCCCCTTCGAGCCCGACCTCTCCTCCATGATCCCGCTCGAGCGATGGAGCTTCGCGTCGCTGGAGTCGATGTCCTGATCGCCTATCGACTGAACCGCTCGTTCGCCTGGAACGCGGCACACCCGCCCTCGCTCCCGGCTCGTCCGCGCAAGCTCCCCGAGGCCCCCGTACGGCTCTTCGATCGCTCGCTGGAATGCCCGGTGGGCATCGCGGCGGGGCCGCTCCCCACCACGCGGTGGATGCAGGCCTACGCGCGCCTCGGCTACGGCCTCCTCACGTACCGCACGGTGCGCACGGTGGAGCGGGCCGCCGCGCCCGCCCCCAACCTGCTCTTCTGCCGGCTCGGCGATCCCGCGGTGACAGAGCCGACGCCCCGGCGACTCGATCCCGCTGCCGTCACGTGGGCGGTGTCCTTCGGACCAGCGTCGGCGGCCCCCGAGCAATGGCGGGTGGATGTCACGAGGGCGCGCGCGCGGCTTGCCAAAACCCAACTCTTGATCGTGAGCGTGGCCGGCACCCCACTGGCGGATGGCGATGGGGAGCAGCTCGCCCGCGACTACGGGCAGGCGGCGCGCTGGGCGGCGGAGGCGGGGGCGGACGTGATCGAGGCGCACCTCGGTGTTGCGGCGGCCGCCGTGGACCATCCTTCGATGGTCTTCGAGGACCAGGCGCTCTCCGTCCACGTGGTCGACCAGATCCGCCGCGCGGTGGGCATGCGCCCTGTGATCGCCAAGCTCGGCGCCACCCGGAGTCCACGAACGCTTCACGATCTCGCCACCGCTCTCGCGCGGCGGGTCGACGGCTTCGTGCTCGTCGACGGGCTGCTGCGGCGCGTGGTCAAGCCCGACGGCACGCCCGCCTTCACTGGGACGGGCCGAGAGCTCGCGGGCATTTCCGGCGAGGCGGTGTGGGACCACTGCCGTGTGCAGGTGCAGGAGCTGCTCGCGTGGCGAAAGGCAGGCGCCTGGGACCGGGCCATCCTCGCGGTGGGCGGCATCACCACGGTCGAGCGCGCCCGCGAGACGCTCTCCACCGGCGTGAATGGGACGATGATCTGCACCGCCGCTCTTGTCGATCCCCTCCTCGCTGCGCGGTTCCGCATCGGCAGCGCGCGCTGAGGCCTAGCGGTGCCGCACGTGCAATCGGGACGGGTGACGGCGGGGGTGGGGAGCGCTCCGGCGGAGTGGGACCCCCTCGTCCTGTGCGTCGCCCGGAGGGCGGCGATTCAGGCGAGTGGGTGACGCAGCTGGAGCGCTCCCCACCCCCACCGGCGGGCCCCGACCCGCCTCGCGCTCCACGCGTTCGCGAATATCCGAGGCTACCGGCGGGGCGCCGGCGCGGTCACGCGCGGGCCGAAGCCGGACTCTCCCAGCTCCACCGCCACGCCCTGCTCCTCGCGCTCGTGCACCAGTCGAATCTCCTCCGCCCGCGTGCGGCGCGCGATTTTGAGCTCGTCCGCACAGTCGCTCATCTTCTGCCGGAGCGCGTCGCGGAGCGCCTCCCACGCCTCGAACGAGCCGAACGTCTGGCGGAAATCGTGCACGCTGTCGCGGCCCGCTCCCGATTTCCGCACCTGGTCGCGGATCTCCCGCATAGCGACCCAGGAGGCCTCGAGAGTGAGCGTCTCCTCGAACCAGCTCGGCCAGTCCGCCACGGCGGGACAGGGCGCGTCGCGGCGCTGGTTCGCCTGCGCCCGCAAATCGGTCACGCGCTTCGTCGCTTCCCCCGCCTTCCGGTCCGCGCTCCAGACGCGACGGTCCTCGAGATCGGGCGAAGACTCGGCCGTCGGGCCCGTCCCTTGAGCGCGGGCGAGATCCATTTCCGCGAGGCACAGGGTGAGAAGCGCAAGCGCCACGCGCGCATGGAGAGAGCGGCGGAGCCAGACCATGACTCAATCTAGGGAAGGGAAGCGAAGACTGTCAAGGCGCCGCGGCAGGCGTCCCCGGCGGATGTGCTAGGCTCTCCGCATGCGCTGGCTGATCGTGCTGCCCTTCGACCGTCCCGACCACATGGGCGTGGATTTTCGCGACGAACTCGTGGCCATGGGCCATCAGGTTCGCACCTTCGCGTACCGGCGCAACAATCCGCTCTACAAGAACCGCGGCACCAAAGCCGCCTATCAGCTCTTCATCCTCCGGCGGCTGGAGCGGCTTTGCCAGGAGTGGCGGCCCTCCATCGTGCTCGTCATCAAGGGCGGCCCCATCACCCCCGGGCTCGTGCGTCGCGTGAAGCGCCGCCGCGACGTCCTCTTCATCAACTTTTTCCCCGACAACCCGCTCCTCATGATGCCCTTCGACGGCATCGAGGCCTACGACGTGTTCTTCACCAAGGAACGCCACGCCCTGCGGGCCCTGGAGGGGGTGGGAATCCGCAATCTGTACTATCTCCCCATGTACTGCGTGCCCGCCATGCATCACCCCATCACTCTCACCTCGGAGGAGCAGCTCCGCTACGCGCGGCCCATCAGCTTCGTGGGCAGTCGCTATCCGTATCGGGAGCGTCTGATCAAGGAGCTGCTCGAGTTCCCCGTCAAGCTCTGGGGCGCCGGGTGGTCACGGGCGGAGTCGCCTGAGATCCGCGCCGCGGTGGCGGGAGGACCGGTGTGGGGGCGGACCAAGCTCGCCGTCTACTGTGGCGCCATGCTCTCCCTCAATCATCACCATCCCCTCAACGACATCGTCGGCGTCAATACGCGTACCTTCGAGTTGGCCGCGGCGGGCGCCTGCCAGGTGGTGGATCTGAAGGAGGAGCTCCCCGCGTTGTTCAAGCCGGGAGAGGAGATCCTCGCCTATCGCGACCTCGAAGAGCTCAAGCACTACCTGACGTACTACCTCGCCCATCTCGACGAGGCGCGAGCCATCGGTGAGAACGCGCGCAAGCGCGCGTTGAAGGAGCACACGCTGCGCCATCGCATCGAGGAGATGGTGGACGTCGTCGAGCAGCGATTCGGCACGCGCTCCTGATGACCTCGCTCGCCACCGGGCTCGCCTGCATCGACTGCGGCCACACCCTGCCCCTGGGCTACGTTCTCGACTGCCCGTCCTGCTCCGGGCTCCTCGAGCTTCGTTACGACGGCGAGACCATGGCGCGCCGGGGTGCGTCGATCTTCACGGGCGGGGGTCTGTGGAGGTACGCGCCCGTCCTCCCCATCGCCGATCCGGCGCACCAAGTCTCGCTCGGCGAGGGCCACACACCTCTCCTCGAGTGCCCCCGCCTCGGCCGGCGACTCGGCGTACGCCGGCTCGTCGTCAAGTTCGAAGGGGCGAACCCCACCGGCACCGTGAAGGATCGGACCTCGGCCACCGCGGTGGGGGGCGCCCTGCAGTTCGGATTCCCTGCCATCTCCGTAGTCAGCTCCGGCAACGCCGGCTCGTCCATCGCGGCCTACGCGGCGAGGGCGGGGTTGCGCTCGCTGATCTTCTGCTACGAGCGCGCCTCGGCGCCCAAGATGCTCCACATGGCGGCCACCGCCAGCGACCTCGTGATCTACAAGGGCGTGTATGACGACCTGATCCGGTTGTGGGACGAGCTGGCGGCCGAGCACCTCTTCTTCGACGGCGGCGCTTCCCGCAATCCCTACAAGCACGAGGGCAAGAAGACCCTTGCGTACGAGATCGCCGAGCAGCTCGGGTGGCAGGCGCCCGACGTGCTGGTCGCGCCCACCGCGGTGGGCGAGACCTTCATCGCCGCCCATCGCGGGTTCGTCGAGATGGAGCGGTGGGGGCTCATTGCGCGCCGGCCGCTCATGGTGGCGGCCCAGGCGGCTCGAGCCAACACCATCGTGACGGCGTGGCGCGACAAGGCGCCCCTTCTGCCTCTCAAGATCGGCTACACGGTGGCGGAGGGACTGGCCGCGGGCAACCCGGGGCGCAAGGGCGACTGGGTGCTCCGCATCCTGCGCGAGACGGGAGGGGTAGCGGGCGAGGCGGAGGACGAAGAGATCCTGGAGGTGCAGAGACTGCTCGCACGGGAAGAAGGCATCTGGGCGGGCCCCACCGGTTCGGCCTCCGTGGCCGTGCTGGCCCGTCTGCTCGTGGACAAGCTAGTGGATCCCGAAGCAACCATCTGCGTGATCGTGAGCGAGACCGGGCTCAAGACCGAGGCACCGCCGCCCGCCCTCACTCCTGTGAGCTTCGACGCGGAGTCCCTGCGCCGTCTCGTCCTGCAGAAGCTCGGAACGCCAGCCAGCTTCGCAACCGGTTAGCGATACCCGTTCACGAGCGCCGCGCGTGCGACCGGGGCGGGTGGCGGCGGGGGCGGGGGAGCGCTCCGGCGGAGTGGGACCCCCTCGTCCTGTGCGCCACCCGCAGGGTGGCGAGTCAGGCGAGCGGGTGACGCAGCTGGAGCGCCCCCCCGCCCCCGCCGACAGGCCCCGCCCCGCCTCACGCTCCCAAAGCTCCCGAATACTCGCGGCTAGAGCCCTTCCGGTCGGAAGCCGATCTCGGCGAACTTGTCGGCGATGTCCGGCTTGAGCGCCCGGGCAGCGTACATGTCCGCATCTCCGCCCGCCACATCGCCCTTCTTCTGCTTCGCCACCCCGCGGCCGTAGAGTGAAAAAGGCTTCTCCGGATCGAGGCGCAGCACGGAGTCATACTCCGCGATGGCGCGATCGAGCTCCCCCAGCTTGAGATAGGTGAAGGCGAGGCTGTCCCGCGCGTCGAGATAATCCGGCTCGAGGCGGAGGGCCTCGTTGCAGTCACTGAGCGCTGACTGGAGCTGGCCTGCGATGGCGCGCACCCAGCAGCGCTCGTTCCACCCGTCGGCGACGCGCGGCCGGAGGCGGATGGCTTGGCTGAAGTCCGCAATGGCCCGATCGTAGTCCGTCTTCTGCCGGTAGACGATGCCGCGATTCACGAAGGCGTCCGCGAAGGTGGGCCGGATCTGGATCGCCCGGTCGAAATCGCGCAAGGCCTCGTCGTACGCCTCTTTGGCGGAATAGGCGGAGCCGCGGTCGTTGAGGACCGTGGGATTGTCCGGATCGAGACGGAGGGCGGCGTCGAAATCCTGGATGGCCGCATCGTAGTCGTCCTGCTTGAAGCGGACCACTCCCCGATTGTGGAGGGCCTGCGCATAGTCGGGGCGCAGCCGGAGGGCCTCATCGAAATCCTGAAGGGCGCGCTCGTACTCGCTCTTGAAGCGGTAGACGTTTCCCCGATCGTGAAAGGTTTGCGCCTGACCCGGCCTCAGCGCGATGGCCTCGTTCATGTCGGCGAGCGCGCGGTCGTACTCCCCTTTGCCCATGTAGGCGATGCCCCGCAAGTGATAGGCCTCGGCATAACGGGGATTGAGACGCAGGGCCTGGTCGAGATCGACGATGGCTCGGTCGAAAGCCGCTCGCTGCGCCTGGGTCGCGCCGCGCTCGTGGTAGGACTCCGCGTTGTCCGGCACGAGGCGGATCGCCTCGTCGAGATCTTGGATGGCCCGGTCAAGCTCGCCCTTGCGGCGGTAGGACATCCCGCGATTGAGATAGGCCAGCGCGAAGCGCGGGGCGAGGCGCAGGGCCTGATCGTAGTCCTGGATGGCGCGGTCGTACTCCCCCTTGCGGGCATAGGCGGCACCCCGCTCGTTGAGGGCCTGCGCGTTCTTCGGATCGAGGCGGATCCCGCGGTCGTAGTCGCGGACGGCCCGGTCGTAGTCACCCTTGGCGCTGTAGGCATTGGCGCGGTTGAGATAGGCGCGCACGTAGTCGGGGTTG
>DATGCY010000347.1:0-2931 GCA_035311385.1 Candidatus Methylomirabilota bacterium | reverse complement strand
GAGCGCAGGAGGCCCTGCGTGTAGGGATGGAGCGGCTCCTTGAAAAGATCGGTCACCGTGGCTTCCTCGGCGACCTTGGCCGCGTACATGACCACCACGCGCTGGGCCGTCTCCGCGATGACGCCCATGTCGTGCGTAATGAGCATGACGGCCATCTTGATCTTGCTCTTGAGCTCGTTGAGGAGGTCGAGGATCTGGGCCTGGATGGTGACGTCGAGGGCGGTGGTGGGCTCGTCGGCGATGAGGAGCTTCGGATTGCAGGACAGCGCCATGGCGATCATGATGCGCTGCCGCATGCCGCCGGAGAGCTGGTGCGGGTATTCTCTCACCCGCCGCTCGGCGTTGGGGATGTGCACGAGCTTGAGCATGTCCACCGTCTTATCCATGGCCGCGCGCCGTCCCAGACCTTCGTGGAGGCGCAGGGCCTCCGCGATCTGTTCGCCGCAGGTGAACACGGGGTTGAGCGAGGTCATGGGCTCCTGGAAGATCATGGAGATCTCTTTGCCGCGAATCTTCCGCATCTGGTTGGCGGGCATGTCCACGAGGTTCTGCCCGTTGTAGAGGATCTCGCCCTCCACGATCTTCCCGGGCGGCTGCGGGATCAGCTTCATCACGGACAGCGCCGTCACCGACTTGCCGCAGCCAGACTCGCCCACCACGCCCAGCGTCTCGCCCTTCTCGATGTACAGGTCCACGCCATCCACGGCGCGCACCATGCCTTCGTCCGTGAAGAAGTACGTCTTGAGATTCTTGACGTCCAGCAGGCGCTCGGCCATCGTGTGGGCTCCTGTTACCAGGTGGCGGTGATCTCGCGGAAGGCGTCAAGGGCGCGGTCGATGTCCTCCCCGTCCACGTCCTTGTGGGTCACGCACCGGATGGCGCCGGGTCCGATCTGGTGGATCTTGACCTTGCGGGCGAGACAGCCCGCCGCCAGCTCGGCTGATCCGCCGTCGCGGTCCACGTGAAAGATGACGATGTTGGTCTGCACCTTCTCCGGGTCGAGGCGCAGGCGGGGCAGGGCGGCCAGCCCGCGGGCCAAGCGCTTGGCGTGCTCGTGATCCTCGGCCAGCCGCTCGACCATGGTGTCGAGGGCGATGAGCCCCGCCGCGGCGAGAATGCCCACCTGGCGCATGCCGCCGCCCACCATCTTGCGCACGCGTCGAGCGCGGGCCACGAACTCGCGGGAGCCACACACGAGAGACCCAACGGGCGCGGCCAGTCCCTTGGAGAGGCAGAAGGTGAGGGAGTCCACGTGGCGGGCGAAGTCGGCCACGGGACGTCCGAGGGCTACCGCGGCGTTGAAGATGCGTGCGCCGTCCAGGTGCACGGCCACCCCGTGAGCGTGGGCGGCCGAGGCCACCGCGCTGATCTCCTCCGGCGTGCAGCACGTGCCGCCGTGCCGATTGTGGGTGTTCTCCAGGCAGACCAGGCCGGTGGTGGGGATGTGGATGTTGCTGGGGCGGACGTTCTCCCGTACCTGGGCCGCGGTGAGGAAGCCGCGCTCAGTGGCCACGGGCATGGTCTGCACGCCGCCGAACACCGCGGCGCTCGCCCCCTCGTAGTTGAGGATGTGGGAGTCGCGGTCGAGGATGATCTCCTGGCCGTGGCGGGTTTGGGCGAGCACGGAGACGAGATTGCCCTGGGTGCCCGAGGACACGAAGAGGGCGGCCTCTTTGCCCGTGCGCCGCGCCGCCTGCTCCTCCAGGCGTCGGACGGTGGGATCTTCCTCCCACACGTCGTCGCCTACCTCGGCGCGGGCCATCGCCTCGCGCATGGTCGGGGTGGGGAGGGTGAGAGTATCCGAGCGAAGGTCGACGATGTCGTGCATGGTTACCTCGTGGCCGCCGTCTGCAGGCGCTGGCTCGCCCGGCGGCCCCATTCCGTATAAGGGTACTCGTCCGCGAGCTTCCGGAAGAGCTGCTGCGATTCGGTCGATCGGCCCTCGCGCGCGTTGATGTCGGCGAGACGGTACAGCGTCTCGGGGACGACGAGGCTGCGTGGATAGTTCTTGAGCACACCCTCCAGGCGCTGGCGGGCGGCCACGGGGTTGTTCTCGTTCTCCATGTAGTAGGCGGCGACCCATAGTTCCTTTTGGGCGAGACGGCCGCGACACACGTCGATCTTGGCGAGGGCGTCGGAAGCGTACCGGCTGTCGGGATACTCGCGCACGAGCTTCTTGAATTGATCCATGGCCTTGACGGTCAGACCCTGGTCCTGCTCCACCGGTTTCATTTGATCGTAGTAGCTCATGGCCAGCCGGTACTGGACGAGGTCGGCGATCTCGTGGCGGGGATAAAAAGCCATGAAGGCCTCGAACTCCTTGATGGCCTTGTCGAAAGTGCCTTCGCGATAGTACGTCTCGCCGACGAGGAAGCGGGCGCGCGCCGCGTACTGCGACTGCGGATGCCGCTCCACGATCTTCTGGAAATTCGTCCGCGCCTGCGGGTAGTACCGCTTGTTCATCTCCTCCTCGCCAGCCTGATAGAGATCCTGGGCGGGCAGGAGGGCCGTCGGCTTCTGGCGGAACATGTCCTCGAGGTAGGCACAGCCCGAGGACAGCAGCGCGACGACGAGGGTGCAGGGCACCGCGGCGCGGCGAAGGAGTGTGGCGGGGCGCATCAAAAAGGAAGTCAGCATCTAGAGGGTTAGTCCAATTGGGCCACAGTTTTACGGACAGTATCGGCCAAAGTCAAGGACGTTGACAGCCTCGGAGCCCCTCAGTATCATCCCCGCCATGCCCCTGCCCAAGATGTACAGGGTGAGGCAGTCCTTCCATCGTGACCGCTTGGCGGACATACCAGCCGGAGTGCGAGCAGCGATGGGCGCCGCGCACCTGCCCATCAAGCCGGGCGACACCGTGGCCGTGGGCGCGGGCAGCCGGGGCATCGCCAACATCGACGTCATCGTCCGCGCCGTCGTCGACTACCTGAA
>DATGCY010000346.1:0-4606 GCA_035311385.1 Candidatus Methylomirabilota bacterium | reverse complement strand
CTCTACGTGGCCGAATATGTGTGGCGCTACAACCACTGACGACTCTCCATTGATGAACAAGTCCACCGTCTTGTGAACATGCTTCAGAAACGTGCTCTCCCTAGTGGCTAAAGTGCGACTTTACCCAATAGAAATGATTCTGACTTAAGCCATGAGGGTTGTAGGTGACGTAAGGCCACGTAGAATTCCAGCTTGAACCAACTATCCGTACACCAAAATACCAAGAGATGAATAAAGGAGCTACTGCCATGAAGAACCCGATCCCCCCCGAGCGCGCTGCTTCAGAGCAGAACCCGCTGCCGCCTGTGCCCACCACGAAGATCCTGGCGATCTCCCATTTCATTGGCACGCCCATGACACCCGCCCAGCGCGCCCAGATCATGCCGCACGAAGTGCATGACACGGTGAATGCTTATCTCGCGGGCAAGATAGACCAGTGGTATTTCCGGACCGACGGGGAGGGTGTGGTTTTCCTCGTCGACGCAAGCACACCGGAAGAGGCGAAAACCATTTTGGAGAAATTCCCGCTGGGGCAGGCCGGTTTGATGGACTTTGATTATATCCCGCTAGGTCCGCTCAGTCCGCTGCGCATCATCAATGACATGGTGAAGTGATTTTATAGGCTGGCACGCCGCCGGCCGGTATGAGCAGGCGGAGCATAGATGAGATAACCAATTCTCGGGCACGGCTCGACTCGTTGTCGACCTTGGCACAGCGGCCAGCGTCCGAGTCTGGCAGATTACGTCAGGGGCCGCAGGCCACCCGGGAGGCGCATCATGCTAATGTTGCCTACGCTCCTGGGATCACCGGAAGTGGATTGGTACCGGGCCGTACGGGAGGTGGAAGCTCGCGGGTCCGCGATGCCGTCGCTATTCGGCATAGCGCTTGGGGAAGGCTGGTGAGGAGTGTGCAGGACATGAACCGAGCAGGCACGCTCAGTCGCCGGGAGCCGATCAGCCCTCGAACCTCCGCCATTCAGTCCCGTTTGCGCGGCGCGGAGGTGACACACAGCGTGTGTCCGTACTGCGCCATCGGGTGCGGTCTTCTCGTGTTCACGAAGGACAAGCGGCCCATCGCCATCGAGGGCAATCCCGACAGTCCCGTGAACCAGGGCCGCCTCTGCCCCAAGGGCGCGAACACTTTGCAATTCGTCGCCAACCCCCACCGGGTGACGACGGTGAAGTATCGAGCTCCCCACAGCGATCGATGGGAGGAGCGCTCCCTCGACTGGGCGATGGACCGCATCGCCCGGCTCGTCAAGGACGCGCGCGACTGCGACTTCGTGGAGCGGAATGGCGAGGGCGTCGCCGTCAACCACCTGAAGACGGTCGCCTCCCTGGGAGGGGCGACCCTCGACAACGAGGAGAACTACCTCCTCAAGAAGCTCTTCACCGGCGGTCTGGGCATCCTCCCCATCGAGAACCAGGCCCGCCTCTGACACAGCTCCTCCGTGCCCGGTCTGGGCACCTCGCTGGGCTTCGGGGCCGCGTCGAATCATCCGCGCGACCTCGTCAACAGCGACTGCATCCTGATCATGGGCTCGAACATGGCCGAGTCCCATCCAGTCGGCTTCCACTGGCCGGTAGTGGCCCAGCAGCGCGGCGCCGTGGTCATCCACGTGGATCCGCGCTACACGCGCACATCGGCCGTGGCCGACGTCTTCGTCAAGATCCGCGCGGGGACGGACATCGCCTTCCTCGGCGGGGTGATTCGCTACATCCTCGAGGGCGAGCGCTACTTCCGAGAATACGTCGTCCACTACACGAACGCTCCCGCGCTCATCGCTGCTGAAGACCAGCGCCGCGGCGATGGCGAGCGCGCGGCCGCGTGCGGCTCCGCCACCGCGGACGTCGTCTCCGACCCGTGGGTGTACGACCGCGAGGTCGAACCGGATGGCACACGCGGGCAGCCGCGCACCGATCCCACGCTCACGGATCCCCACTGCGTGCTGCAAATTCTCAAGCGCCACTTCGCGCGCTACACGCCTGAGGCGGTCGCCCGGGTCTGCGGGTGCCGACCTGAAGAGGTGGTGAAGGTGGCGGAGCTCCTGTGCCGCAACTCGGGCCGTGACCGGACCAGCGCCGTGGCCTACGCGCTGGGGTGGACACAGCACTCGACGGGCGCGCAGATGATCCGCGCGGCTGGGATCATCCAGCTCCTGCTGGGCAACGTTGGGCGCCCCGGTGGCGGGGTTCTGGCGCTCCGGGGGCATGCGTGCATCCAGGGCTCCACGGACATCCCGGTGCTGTTCGACACGTTGCCGGGCTATCTGCCGCAGCCGCGCGCCGTCCCCGGCCACGCCACGCTGGGCCAGTACCTCGCGAACGGAAAGAGTTATCTGAGCCGTCGAGGCCAGGCTTTGGAGGGGCTGTGGAGAGAGGACGCGCTCCGGGGCGGGTGGGCCGACATGCCCAAGTTCGCGATCAGCCTCCTCAAAGCCTGGTACGGCGAGGCCGCCACGGCCGAGAACGACTATGGATACGGGTGGCTCCCCAAGCTCGACGAGGACCTCTCGGAGATGAGCTATTTCGGCAAGATGCATCGGGGGCAGATCCGAGGGACTTTCCTCATGGGTCAGAACCCGGCGGCGGGAGGCCCCAATGCCCGGCTGCATCGCGACGCGATGCGGCGGCTCGCCTGGCTGGTCGTTCGCGATTTCTTCGAGACCGAGAGCGCCAGCTACTGGTACGCGGATCCCGACGGCGTAGACCCGAAGACGGTTCCGACCGAGATCTTTCTCCTGCCCGCCGCCTCGGTGATCGAGAAAGGCGGCTCCTTCACGAACACCGAACGCATGCTCCAGTGGCACGACCAGGCCGTACCCCCGCCCGGTGACTGCCGCTCCGACGCCTGGTTCGTCCACGATCTCGGCCGCCGCCTGAAGGCGCTCTACCGCGACTCGACGGACCCGCGGGACGCCCCGATCCGGCATCTCGCATGGGAGTACGGGAGCGACAGCGCAGCGGCGGCCCCGGATGAGATCGACACCGAGAAGGTGCTCCGGGAGATCAGCGGATACCACGTGGCCGAGCGGCGGCAGCTCCGCGGACCGGGTGAGCTAGCCAGCGATGGCTCGACGGCCTGCGGCTGCTGGCTCTATTGCGGCGTCTTCCCCGACGTGGAGTCGAACCTGGCCCGCGCGAAGGATCCTCGCATCGGGGGCGACTCGCTCTACGGCGGTTGGGCATGGGCGTGGCCGGCCAATCGACGCATCCTCTACAACCGCGCCTCGGCCGATCCCGACGGACGGCCCTGGTCGGAGCGGAAGAAGCTCATCTGGTGGGATGACGAGGCGAAGGCCTGGGCCGGCCACGACGTGCCCGACTTCGAGCGAGAGAAGGCGCCTCACTACCGTCCGCCCGCGGATGCGCGGGGGCTGGACGCGATGGCGGGGGACGCGCCCTTCGCCATGCACCCGGACGGGCGCGGCTGGCTCTACGCGCCGTACGGACTCAAGGATGGTCCCCTGCCGGTGTTCTACGAGCCGCTCGAATCGCCGTTTACCAACACGCTCGGTCCTCATCAGTCGGATCCGCTGACCGTCGTCCCCGCGGATCCGCTGAATCCGATCGCCGCTCCCGGCGATCCCGCGTATCCGCTGATCGCCACCACCTACCGCCTGACCGAACACTACTTGAGCGGCGCGATGAGCCGATTCGACAGCTGGCTGTGCGAGCTCCAACCGCAGATGTTCGTGGAGATCAGTCCCGAGCTCGCCGGTGAGCGCGGCGTGGCCAACGGCGACTGGGTGGTCGTCAGCTCACCGCGGGGGGCGATCGAAGCGCGCGCGCTGGTCACGGCTCGGCTGAAGCCCGTCGTCATCGACGGTCGGCCCGCCCACACCGTCGGGCTGCCGATCCACTGGGGCTACGCGGGGGAGTCCGTGGGCGCGACCGTCAACACCCTGTCGCTGCTCTCGCTCGACCCCAATGCGGACATCCACAGCGCCAAGTCCTTTGTCTGCCAGCTGCGCGCGGGCCGTCTCGAGACCGGGCGTCCGCCGGAGCCGCTGCCCTCGGTGTCCCGTCCGCTCGTGCCGGACCCGATCCCCGACACGCCCGGGGCCGCGCAGCCCTTGGGGAGGTTCGGGCGTGGCGAGTAGGGAAGTCGTGGTCGCAGAGCTTCCCCAGCACAGCAAGCCAGCTGTCGGTTCGCTTTCGGACCTTGCGCGCCGTCTCGTCGACCCGTTCCGCACGGTCTCGCCTCCGGAGCCGCGCCCCGCTACTGGTTTCTTCACCGACACCACCGTGTGCATCGGCTGCAAGGCATGCGAGGTCGCGTGCAAGGAGTGGAACCTGCTCCCGGCCGATGGCCTGCACTGGACCGGCAACAGCTACGACAACACCGACGAGCTCTCGGCCACCTCGTGGCGCCACGTGAAGTTCATCGAGCAGCTCGCTGAGCGCCCGTCTGCCGCGCCGGTCGCCGGGGCAACGTCTGCATTTTCGCTCGAGCGGCTGCTCCAGGAACCGAAGGACGGGCGCTGGCTGATGATGAGCGACGTGTGCAAGCACTGCGCCGCCGCCCCCTGCCAGCAGGCGTGCCCGACGGGGGCCATCATCCACACGGAGTTCGAGAGCGTCTTCATCCAGCCCGACATCTGCAA
>DATGCY010000345.1:0-5819 GCA_035311385.1 Candidatus Methylomirabilota bacterium | reverse complement strand
TGCGATCACCCTTCCCCTCACGCAGGAGACGCGGGGGCTCATCGGTGACGCGCAGCTCCAGCTCATGAAGCCGACGGCAGTCATCGTGAACATCGCACGCGCCCAGATCATCGACGAGGACGCTCTGTACGCGGCCCTCGTCGAGAGGAGGATCGCGGGCGCCGCCCTCGACGTCTGGTATCGCTATCCCGTGGAGCCCGGTCCGCTCCTCCCAGCGCGTCGGTCGTTCCACGAGCTGCCGAACGTCCTCATGACCCCGCACGTCTCCGGCTGGACGGATGGGATGATGGAGGCGAGGGCAACGCTCATCGCGGAGAACATCCGCCGAATGGCGTGCGGCGAGCGGCCCGAGAACGTGGTGCGGGCCCCGCTCATCGGCTAGACTCCCGAACGAGCGATGAGAGAGCGAAGCAAGCCCAGGCTCAGCCCCACGGCGATGGACGAGGGAGCGGCCAGCTTCGGGTCCGGCTTGCGCTGGTGGCGTGAGCGCCGCGGATTCTCGCAGCTCGACCTCGCCGGCGCCGCCGACACGACCCAGCGGCACCTGAGCTTCCTCGAGTCGGGGCGCGCGAGCCCGAGCCCGGAGATGATCCTGCGCCTCGCCACCGTGCTGGACATCCCGCTTCGCCAGCAGAACGCGCTGCTGCTCGCGGCCGGCTTCGCTCCGGCGTGGCGCGAGAGCGATCTTTCCGCGCCGGAGCTCGCACAGGTGAACGGCGCCCTCGACTACATGCTCTCCCAGCAGGAGCCGTACCCGGCCTTCGTGGTGGACCGGCGCTGGAATCTCCTGCGGGCGAACACGGGGGCGGGACGATTCGTCGAGTTCCTCACGGGCCCGGCCGCGGCAACGCCTTCCCCGGAGCCGGTGAATCTCGCGGTCGCGCTCGTGTCGCCCGGGGGGCTGCGCCCATTCATCGTGAACTGGGAGGAGGTCGCCCTGTACTTCCTCCGAAGCGTGCAGGCTGACGCCATCGCGGACGGCACGCGGGAGACGGCCGATCTCCTGACACGGCTGCTCGCCTTTCCCGATCTTCCCGCGCTCTCCCGCAATCCGCCGGCGAGCGAGACGCGCGGACCCGTCCTCATCATCCACTTTCGGAGCAAGGACACGTCGCTCAGGCTGTTCACGACCATCGCCACGTTGGGGACGCCGCACGACGTAACTTTGCAGGAGATCCGCGTCGAGTGCTTCTTCCCCATGGACGATGCCACGGCCCAGATCTTTCGGGACTGGGCCCGCGGCGCGGGAGCGAGATAGGAGGGAGACGAGCATGGATGGCGAGTCCCAGGTACTCGGAGCGTGCCCGATGGACTGTCCGGACACGTGCAGCTGGATCGTCACCGTCAAGGACGGGCGCGCGGTGAAGCTCGGGGGCGATCCCGCGCATCCGTTCACGCGCGGCGTCCTGTGCAACAAGCTCGACGACTACATCGCGTACACGCAGTCTCCGGAGCGCCTCCTCTACCCGATGCAGCGCGTCGGCCCGAAGGGGGCGGGTGACTTCCAGCGCATCTCGTGGGACCAGGCGCTCGACCAGATCGCGGAGCGCCTGAGCCGCATCAGCCGCGAGTTCGGCGCGGAAGCCATCTGGCCGTACCTGGGCTCGGGCAGCATGGGGCTGCTCCAGGGCGTCTACGGCGCGGGGCGCCGCTTCTGGAACGCGCTCGGCGCTTCCCGGCATCTCATGACGATCTGCACGATCGCGGGCGGGGTGGGCACTGGCTACACGCTCGGAGACAACCGCGTCGGCATGGATCCGGAGACGCTGCGCTTCTCGAAGCTCATCATCCTCTGGGGCAGCAACACCCTCACCACCAACCATCACCTGTGGCGGTCGATTACGACGGCCCGCCGGAGTGGCGCTCATCTGGTGGTGATCGATCCGATCCGCACGCGCACCGCCGATGCCGCGGATAGCCACCTGGCGCCCATCCCGGGAACCGACGCCGCGCTAGCCCTCGGGCTTCTCCACGTCGTGCTGAGCGAGGGCGCAGAGGATCGCGATTTCATCGATCGCCACACGCTCGGCTGGGATGCGTTCCGCCGGCGCATCCTCGAGTACCCGCCGTCGCGCGTGGCCGAGATCTGCGGCCTTCCTGTCGAGGCGATCGTGGAGCTGGGGAAGCGGCTCGCGCACACGCGCCCCACGGGCATTCGGGTGACCATGGGGCTCCAGCGCCACGGCGGCGGGGGCATGGCCGTGCGGACCATCAGCTGCATCCCCGGCGTTACGGGCGACTGGCGGCATGCCGGGGGCGGGGTGGGCTACGACACGCGCGGTTTCTTCGGCGTGAACTGGAAGGCGCTTCACCGTGACGATCTGCAGAAGACGCCCGCCCGCACGCTCAGCATGACCCGGCTGGGGGAGGGGCTCCTCGAGGTGGCAGACCCGCCGGTGAAAGCGCTGTTCATCTACGCGAGCAACCCCATTGCCAGCGTGCCGCACCAGACGAAGATCCGCCGGGGACTCGCGCGGCCAGATCTCTTCACGGTGGTGGTCGAGCACTTTCG
Organism: Candidatus Methylomirabilota bacterium; assembly: GCA_035311385.1. Taxonomy (GTDB): domain Bacteria; phylum Methylomirabilota; class Methylomirabilia; order Rokubacteriales; family CSP1-6; genus AR37. The sequence continues at coordinate 3,307 of DATGCY010000345.1, read as the reverse complement.
GACGGATACCGTGGAATACGCGGACATCGTGCTGCCCACTACCATGCAGCTCGAGCATGCGGACGTGCAGATCTCCTACGGGCACCTCTACATCTCGTGGAACGAGCCCGCGGTCGCGGCGCCCGGGGAGTGCCTGCCCACCACCGAGATCTTCCGGCGCCTCGGGCGGCGCCTGGGGCTGGACGTGCCGTGCCTCTATGACAGCGACGAGGAGCTGGCGCGGCAGCTCCTCGACTCGGATCACCCGTCGCTCCGCGGCATCACCTTCGACATCCTGCGGAAGCAGGGGTGGATGCGGCTCGCCGTGCCCAAGCCGTTCGTCCCCTTCGCCGAGGACTTCCCCACACCGTCAGGAAAGCTCGAGTTCTACACCGCTCGCATGAGCGACGCCGGGCTCGATCCGCTCGCGGGCTTCACGCCGCCCTATGAGGCGGCCCAGCGCGGCACGCCCCTGGCCGCACGGTATCCGTTAGCCCTCATCGCGGGCGCTGACCATTACTTCCTGAACTCCGTGTTCGCGAACGTGCCCGCCCAGACGCGGCGCTCCGGGCTGCCCACCATCCGTGTCCACCCCGACGACGCGGCGGCCCGCCGGCTCGACTCCGGCAGCGAGGCGCGCGTCTTCAACGACCGTGGCGCATTCGTCGCGCTGGTGGAGGTGTCTTTGCGCGTGCGACCGGGCGTGGTGGTCAGCACCAAGGGGCGGTGGCCGGGGCGATCCAAGGACAACGCGAACGTCAACGCCACGGTGGACGAGCGAGACTCCGACATGGGCGGGGGAGCGGTTTTCCACGACAACCGCGTGGAGGTCGAGCGGGTCTAGACGGCAACCGCGCGGTCAGCTATTCGCGCCACCCTCCCGCTGGCCGCGCAGGAAATCCTCCACGTCCTTCATCAGCTTGGCCGAGTCGATCTCTCCGCTGGGGATGGGCGGCTGCTCCTGGGTCGTCGCCGCGTCGTACTCCTGCTCGAGCTGGCGCACGTGCTCTCGCGTGGAGCGATTCCGCGCCACCGCCTTATCGCATTCGGCGCGGAACTCCCGGATCGGCTCGGCGAGGCGGGAGGTGTCCAGGCTCAGGTGGAGCAGCCGGCCGACGTAGCCCAGCAGGGCCTCGATGGCCGCGGGGTTCTCCGTGTCTTGCAGGTAGTGCGGCGCCTGACCCATGAAGCCCAAGTGGGACATGCCCCGTCGTTCCGCGGCGTCCAGGACGATCGTGGAGATGCCGGTGGGGCCCTCGTAGGTTGGCGGACGATAGATGCCCCAGGCTTCGAGGAGCGAGCGCCAGACGGGGTCGGTGCAGCGTCCCGTGACGGGCACGGGGCGGGTGTGCGGCGTTCCCGCCAGGAGCGTCCCCAGCGAGACGATCCGCTTCACGCCGCAGCGCTCGGCCACATCGAGGAACGCTTTCGCATAGGCTGCCCACTTCAAATGGGGCTCCGGCCCGCAGAAGAGGAGGAGGCCCTCGCGGCCCGCGCCGGGATCCCATGCGAAGAACTCGCTCCCCGGCCAGTGGATGTCGCGGCCTCCATCCGGCCGGAGCCGCACCTCGGGCCGCTCCTGGGTGAACATGAAGAAGTCTTCTGACTCGATCCAGGCTACTCGCCCCGCGGACAGGTCGACGAGCATGTGACGGAGGGCGCCCGTGGCAGCGCGTCCGGCATCGATCCATCCTCCGAACGCCATCACCAGCGTGGTGAGGCTCGCCGGCGGCTCGTGATCGAACGTTACGTGGGCCATGGTCCGTGCCTCAGAAGCTGGGCTTCGTCGAGAAGGGGGTCAGCTGCAGCTCGTGCGTCCAGCAGGACTTGTCCTGAGTGTGCAGGTAGTAGAAGGCCTCGGCGATCTTCATGGGGTTCATCACCACTTCGGGATGCTGCTGAGCCCTCGGCAGCGCCCGAGTGCCGGGCGAGTCAATGAGGCCGTCGATCACCACGTTGGCCACGTGGATGCCGTGCTCGGAATACTCCTCGGTGAGGACCTGGGCCAGGGTGCGCATCATCACACGCGGATAGTACAGCGACTGTCCCGTCATGCGCTTGCGCCCCCGCAAGGACGAGGCGTTGTTCGAGATGAGGAAGGAGCCGGAGCCCCGCCGGCGCATGGCGGGCAGCACCTCCTGGGCGACCAGGAACGGGCCGCGGCTTGCAATGTGCTGGGCCGTCTCGAAGATGTCGATGGGGACGTGCTCGAGCAGCTCCTTGTCAGGGGGCAGATCACGTCCCTCCAGGTAGCCCGCGTTGTAGACGAGGACGTCGGGATCGCCGGCTTCCGTGCGAATGGTAGCGAAGGCTCGCGAGATGGACTCGCGCGACACCAGGTCCAGCTCGACGAGCATGCCCTCGCCGCCTTGCTCGATGATGGCCTTCTCCAGCGCCGCGGCATTGGACGCCGCGCGCGTGGTCGGCACCACGAAGAAGCCCTCCCGGGCGAACTTCTGGGCGATGGCGCCACCTACCCCCCAGCGGATACCCACGGGCAGATCGCGGTCGTCCAGCGCCTTGCCGTGCGCGAGCTTGGTGTTGCGCCCATCGGCCTGCCACTTGGAGGTGGCGCCCACCACCACGGCCACCGGCTTGCGGGAGGAATTCATGAGTGAGCCCTCGCTTGTATGATGTCGACGGTCTGCATCGCCACTTGGTGTGTCAAGCATAGGGAAGAACCGCGATCTTCACAACCGCGACCGCTGTTCACGTTCGGTGCCCGGTCTCCCCGCGCGCTCTCGACGGTCAAACTCCGAGCGCGTCGGGATCAAATCGGCTATGCTCCCTCCACTCCGCCCGATCGAACGTCGCGCGGCCAAGGAGGTCTCCATGGACGAGGTCTTCCCCGTTCTCGCCGGCATCGCCCTCGGGCTCGTCATCCTGACCCTGCGAGGCAGGTGGCGCAGGGTCGCCGTGATCGGCATCCTCGGCGTGGCCCTCGGCGCCGTGGCGAGCTGGATCAGCGGCGAGCTGATCGTCAGTCGGCTCTATGTGCTCGTCGATGCGGCGCAGGTCATCGTGGCGGCCTGCCTCACCGGCCTCCTCGTCCCGCGGTGGCTTCGCCGTCGCGCACGATCTGCCGCGATGCGGACCGAGCCATAGGCGAGCCAAGGAGAGCGCGATGGGCCAGATCGCCTTCGGTGGCGCAATGTCACACGTGCTGGACCCCGAGTACTACCAAGCGGCATGCGGCGACCTCGGCCGGCAGAAGGTGACCGAGGCGATGGAGGCCATCGCGCGGATGGGCGACCGCCTCGTGGAGCGGAAGCCCGACGCGCTCATCGTGGTGGCCGATGACCACATGAACGCGTTCTCCTTCAACTGC
>DATGCY010000344.1:0-14246 GCA_035311385.1 Candidatus Methylomirabilota bacterium | reverse complement strand
CGCGGTAAACGTGGAAGAACGCAGAAGCCCTGGCTCTCGACCTGCAAGGGCACGTTGAACTTGCTCCGAAAGTTCTCCAGAGCCACCGCCGCCGTCAGTTCCACGATCTGGGCCTCGTCGAAGTGTCCGCGCAGCCGGGCGAAGAGCTGGTCGCTCACTCGTTGGCCCGTGATGGTCATGGCCTCCGCGTACTCGAGCGCCGTTCGCTCCACCTCCGAGAACCGGTGGCTCTCCCGCCAGGCCGCCACCTCGCGGATCTTGTCCTCGTCGGCTCCCGTCTGCATCCCCCTGGATGCGTTGATGTCGATTCAGAAGGGGCACCCGTTGATCAGGGAGACGCGGAGATAGACGAGCGGGAGCAGGGCGGCGGGCAGCCGGCCCGACTTCTCGATGGACAGGGAGAGCTGCTTGGCCGCCTTGAGGATGGGCGGGCAATGCGCGTAGACCTTGGTGGTATTGAAGACGGCGCCGAAGAGCTCGCGCTCCCGGGCAAAGATCTCCTTGAGGGTAGGATCGCCGCCGTCGTCCTCGATCTCCCGCACTCTGGGCATCGTCGTCACCTCATGCGCGCAGCGTGGTCCGCGCGGTCTTGGGCCTTGCCATAGCTTCGGTATCCCATTGCGTCTCGCGACGCCTAGGCACCCTTTAGGCGCGCTTGAGCACGAAGGCGGTCATGTCGTCGGACATACGGCCGGCGGCTTCCGCGAGGAGACCTCCCGTGAGGGCCTCGGCCTGCGCCTGCGCGCGCTCACCTCGCGCGCGATCGAGGGTCTGCAGCACGCGATCGAAGCTGGCGCGCTTGCCGTCCGCTCCGGGGGCCTCGATGACACCATCCGTAAGCAGGACGAGGCTGTCGCCCGGCTCCAGATCGACCACGGCCTCCTCGAACAGCGCCTCGTCGAACACACCCATGATCATACCGCCGACCGTCACCGCCTTCGGGGCCATGCCCTTCCGCACGAGGATGGGCTCGGGATGGCCGGCGGAGGCGAGGGCGACGCGGCCAACCTGGTCGGGCGCGACAACCGCGAGCACCATCGTCACGAACATGGAGGGCGGCATGTCGCGACACAGCGAGGCATTGAGGCGCGTCAGCACCTCTGCCGGCTCGGCGAGGCTGCGGGCGATCTCTCGCAGCAGCGTGCGCACCATCACCATGAGAAGAGCGGCGGGGATGCCCTTGCCGGACACGTCGCCCACCGCAATGGCCACGCGCTCCCCCATGGGCACGATGTCGAAGAAATCGCCGCCGACCATGGTCGAGGGGCGAAGCACGGCGCCCGCATCGAGGCCACCGAGGGCGGACGGCACGGAGGGAGTGAGCCGGGCCTGGATGTCGCGCGCCGCCTCCAAGTCTCGCGTGAGCTGCGCCACGCCCTCCGCGGACGACCAATCGCCGAGCACACCCATCAAGGGCGCGGTCAGACGCGCCGTGGCCGTGCGCTTGAGGAGCGTCTGCACGCGTACCAGCATCTCCGAGGGCTCGAAGGGCTTGGCCACGTAGTCGTCGGCTCCGCGCTCGAAGCCGCGGATCTTGTCAGCGAGTTGGGTCTTCGCGGAGAGCATGATCACGGGCAGATGCGTGGTCGGCCCGTGCTCGCGGATTCGCTTGAGCGTCTCCAGGCCGTCCGCGCGCGGCATCATCACGTCGAGGATGACCAGGTCGGGTGGCTCCTGGCGGATGGCCTCGATGGCCTCGAGGCCGTCGCCCGCCGTGCGTACGTCGAAGCCCGCGCGGCGCAGGGTCACGGTGAGCACGGTGCTGATGTCGATCTCGTCGTCCACCACCAGGATGCGGGAAGCAGTCATCGGCCGAGGCTCCGATCCATGCGAAGGTTGGCGCGCACAGCGGCAATCAGGTCCAGACGTGAGAATGGCTTGGTCAGGAGCGCGGTGGGTCCGAGGGGCCGCGTGTCGTCCGCGCTCAGTTCCACCGCGGAGAGGATGATGACAGGGACCTCCCGGGTGCGCTCCGTCTCGCGGAGGAGGCGGATGGCCTCGAAGCCGTCGAGATCGGGCAGCATAAGATCCATGGTGATGAGGTCGGGCTGACGCTCGCGCGCGACCTCCACCGCTTCCAGGGCGCGCCCCGCCTCCAGCACGCGGAAGCCGTCGAGCTCGAGCTGATCCCGCAGCACACCGCGGATGTCCGGCTCGTCGTCCACCACGAGGATGACGGGCCCGTCTTCCTCCGCCGGCTCGCCCGACTCCTCCGGCAGCACCGTGGTGGGCGCGGACAGGGGCAGGGCCACGATGAAGGTCGCCCCACGGCCGAGCTCGCTGTCGACTCCGATGGAACCGCCGTGCTCCTCCACGATGCCGCGGCAGATGGCCAGGCCCAGTCCCGTGCCGCCCACCGAGCGGACGTTGCTGCCGTCGAGCTGCTGGAACTTCTTGAACAGCTTGCTCATGTCCTCGGGGGCGATGCCCCGGCCCTGGTCGCTGACGCGGAGCTCGACCTCCCCGCTACCACGCCGCGCGCTCACCGTCACCCGCGAGCCCGGCGGGGAGAACTTGATAGCGTTGGAGAGGAGGTTGGTCACCACCTGCACCATTCGGTCGACGTCCACCCGCACCGGAGGGAGGGCTGACTCCACCTGCGCCTCGATCACGATGCCGCGGGACTCCGCGAACGCGGCGATGCCATCCACGGCCGCCCAGACGAACTCGCTCACGTTGTGCATCCCCAGTTCGAGCTGGATGTGTCCGGCCTCGATCTTGGAGATGTCGAGGATGTTCGTGATGAGGCGAATCAGCCGATCGGTGTTTTTCACCGAGATGTCGACGAGCTGCCGCTGAGTCGCGTCGAGCCGCAGCGACGGATCCGAGAGGAGCAGATGGAGCGAACCCTTGATGGAGGTGAGCGGCGTGCGGAGTTCGTGGGAGACGGTCGACACGAACTCCGTCTTCATGCGATCGATCTCGCGCTGGCGGGTGACGTCGTTGAAGGTGATGGTCACTCCCACGACGGCTCCCAGGAGGTCGCGCATGGGCGCGGCCCGCCAGCCCAAGGTCCGCGCCTCGAGCGATCGGAACTCCAAATCCCCCGCCGCGTCCCCCGGGCGACCGCTCGCGATGACGGAGAGGAGCGCGCGTGCCCCCGGCTGCTCCCAACTCACCGTGGGGCGCAGGATCTCCACCAGTCGCTGGAAGGGCCGGCCCACCACCTCCTCGGTCGCCACGCCCATCAGCTCACCGCCCTGGCGGTTGAAGGCGATGACGCGGCCGTTCAGATCGGCCACGAGGAATCCGTCGGAGGTAGAGGCGAACACCTGCTCGAGCTGCGTCTTCTTGTTCTCGGCCTCCTCGAAGAGGGCGGTGTTGTCCAGCGCCATGGCGAGCTGGTCGGCATAGGCGGCGAGGAGGCGCGTCTCTGCCTCGGAGGACGAGCGGTGTCCCGCGAAGAGGAGGGCCAAGCCACCCAGCACGCGGCTGCGCCCGCGGATGGGGAAGGCGGAAACGGCGCGCGGGCCCGCCTCGAGCATAGCGGGCGGGATCAGGTCGGGACGGGTCGAGGCATCAGCCACGAGGAGCGGCGCCTCGCGCCGGCGGAGGGGCTCGGCGAGAGCGCGCATCGCCTCCTCGGGCATGGTGCCCCAGCGAATCACCGTGCCCTGCCCCGCGGCTCCGTCGTCGAAGAGGATCACCGCCACGCCCTCGGCGTTGAAGGTCTGGCCCAGCCCAGCCAGGGCGTCGGGAAGGAGGCGGCGGGCATCGAGCGTGCGATGGAGCCGACGCGCCGCCTCATTGAGGAGCGCGGCGGCGGCCAGGTTGTCCTGGGTCTCCGTGTAGAGCCGCGCATTCTCGATGGCCACCGCGGCCTGGGCGGCCATGCTCGAGAGCACGCGCACGTCGCGCTCGGTGAACCGGCGTGGCTCCTGGGCGCCGCCCAGCAGCACGCCGAAGACCTCGTCGCGGATCACGATGGGCACGGCCACGAAGGCGCGCAGGCCCTTCCCCTCCTCGAGCGCGGCGACGGTCTCCGGGCGGTAGCGGAGGAGACCGTCCGCCTTCCAGTCCGCGGTGACCACGGGTCGCCGCTCCGCGTAGGCCCGCCCGCTCACCCCCTCCCCGGGCCGGAGGACCATGCCCCGCATCATGGCTTCCGAGAGATTCCGCCCTCGCACGAGGACGAGCCCGTCGCGCGCGGTGTCCCAGCGATAGAGGCCAGCCGCGTCGAGCGCGTCGATGCCCAGCGCGCTCTCCGTGATGATGTCGAGCACGTGCGAGAGGTCGAGGGTGGAGGAGAGACGGCGCGTCACCTCCACGAGAAGGGTCGCGTCGCGCTCGCGCTGCTGGGTCTCCGCCCACAGTCGGGCGTTGGAGATCAGGTTCTGGAGCTGCTGGCAGAAGATCTCGAGCTGGGCGACGCCGCGGCGGGTGACATTGCGGCGACGGCGCTTGTTGTCGCCGAGCACCACCCCAATGGTGCGCTCCTGAAAGCGCAGGGGCACCGCGGCGAAGCGCTTCACGCGGAGGAGGGGATGGTCGTGCAGGGTGGGATCGAGCGGGGGGAGGGCGGCCACGTCCGCGTCCGAGACGACGAGGGTGGTCTCCCCCGTCTCCCACGCGCGCCCGATGCCCCCGCCGCCTGCGACGGGCACCGGCCGGCGCGCCGCAGGATCGGGATCGCTGGTGCTCGCCACCACGAGGGACGTGCCATCGGCGTCGGGCAGGAGCACGCTGATGCGGTCGAAGGTGAGCGCCTCTGCCGCTCCCTGCACGAAGGTGTCCACGCGCTGCTGGACGTCCATGGAGCGCATCATTTCGACGGTGATGACGTGGAGCGCCTCCGAGAAGCGCCGGCGGTCCTGGATGTCCTCGAAGAGGCGCGCCTTGGTCAGGGCCACCGCCGCGTGCTCGGCAAAGGCCTCCATGACCTTGGTCTCGCCGGGGGTGAGGATGTCGCGGGAACGCGTGAAGAGACAGACCACCCCCACCGCCTCGGCCGCCACGAGTAGCGGCAGCACCACGGCGCGCGTCATGCCCGCCTCGACGAGCGCGGCGCGAATGCTCGAATCGATGCCGCGTCCCGCCCGCGCCGCGAGATCCTCTACCACCACGGAGTGTCCCGACACGGCAACCTCGCCCACCAGACCCTGCCCCAGAGGCAGCTCCGCGGGAACCTCCGTGTCATCGCGGGCGTCGATCGAGCCCGCCATGAAGCGGATGCGCTCGCCTTCCACCGTCCATAGCTCGCACGCCCAGCCCGGGAAGAGAGTGAGGGCGGCGTCCACCACCGCGGGCATGATGGTCTCGGGGTCGAGCGAAGCGGTGAGGGCGCGACTCAGCCCGGTGAGCGTCTCCAGGCGCTGGGCGTAGATCGACGATTCGGCAAAAAGCCGCGCGTTCCGGATGGCCACCGCGGCTTGGGCCACGAAGCTCTCGAGCAGCTCGCCCTCGTCGGCGTCCAAGCGGAAGGGCCGCGGCCCGCACAGAGCGAGCACGGCGAGGATCTCGCCGTCGAGGACCACGGGCACGCCGAGGAAGCTCGTGAAGCCATGTCCCTGCCACCACGCGCGCGCGGTGAAGCGCGCATCGGAGAACACGTCGGCCACCTCGAGAATGCCGCCGTGCGCGGCGACCCAGCCCACGCTGCCGCGCCCGAACTCCATGGAGGTGAAGGGCAGATCGGCGCCCGGCCGCTCGTCGGACACCGCGCGCAGCTCGAGCCGTCGCGAGCGCGGGTCGGCCGTCCAGAAGGACACGAAGGGGGCTCCCGTGATCTCGGCCGCCGCGCGGGCGATGGCGCCCAGCGCCTCCCCCTCGTCGAGGGAGGCCGAGACCACGCGATTGACCAGCGAGAGCGCGCGCAGCCGCGTGGCGCGCCCTTCCAGCGCCTCACGCAGCCGCGCATTGCTCAAGAGCGCGCCCGCCTGCTCTCCGATGGCGGAGAGGAGCGCCAGCTCCGCCGTCTCGAAGCGGCGACGGCGCTCCCACCACACGAGGTAGAACGCTCCTAGCACCTCGCCGTCGAGGACAAGGGGCAGGAGCAACGCCGACTGATGCGGCACACCGCGGAAGGGCGCGGCGGTGAAGCGCGGACTCGCGGGCACCTCGTCGCTCCAGAGGATCCGCCCGTCCACGAACACGTCGCGCAGTCCGGCCAGATCGGCGGGCGTGAGGGTGGTGGCGGCGAGCGCCTCCACCGCGTGGCGTGGCACCACGTGGGCCGCGATGGGCCGAAGCTCGCCCGTGCGCCCGTCGAGCAGATGGGCGGACACGGTCTCCGCGCCCGTCAATCGTGCCAGCTCGTGGCAGATGAGACGGAGCCCCTCGCCGAGATCCGTGGCGGAGCCGACCACTCGAGCCACGGCGAGCAGCCCCGTGGCCTCCCGCAACTTCGCTTCCAGAGCCTCCGGCGTCACGGACACCTCGTGGGGTCCTCGAGAACCGGGCGCCTGAGCGGGGAGATTCGCCGTCGGGTCGCTCATTGGTGGGTGAAGCCAGTATACAAGTACGGAACCCGGCAGAAGGGCAGGCTTAATTCACCCTCAGGGCTTCACGCCGCGGGCGGCGTAATAGTCGAGCGTGAAGGCGAACTGGCCGATGGCGGCCAGCCGCTCGACGGCCGCCAGCCACCGGGCGGCCGCCCGCGGGGCGGCGATCCCGAGCTTGACCGCGTTCTCCGCCCGCCGGCTCAGCATGGCGTGGGTATAGGGCTCGAGCTTCGTGTCCTGGAAGACCTCCACGGCGAGGCGCACGTCGCGGAGACCCAGCCGGACCAGCCGGCCATAGAGGGTCCGGCCGGAGAACGGGTCGGGATACATGCGTGAGACGACGCCATCCATGATGCGCTGGGTGAGATCGCGGTCTGGATGGTCGAGAGCGAGGGTGCCGAAGTCCTGGTCCTGCACGGCGACCATGCCGCCGGCCCGCGTCACGTGCACCATCTCGCGGAGGATAGCTTCGGAGTTCCGCACGTGGAGGAGCACGGTGACCGCGAAAACGCAGTCGAAGCGATCGGGAGGGAAGCGCAGCCGCGCGCCGTCTCCCACCGCGTGGACGAGGCGAGGCCCGAAGCCGGCACGGCGGGCGAGACGGCGCGCCGCGCGCGTCATGATCTGGCTCGGATCCACTCCTACCACCTGTCCCCGCGATCCCACCAGGCGGGCGGCATCTCGAGTGACGATGCCGGTGCCCGAGCCGATCTCCAGCACGCACTGGCCGCGGCGGATTCGGGCGAAGCGGAGGAAGCGCCGTCGGAGACGCGTCTGGGCGGGGGTGCGGCCGCGCGCCTCGAGGTGCCCGACGTAGCCCTCGGGTTGGCCTTGGCGATCGATGGCGCCGTAGGGATCGAGGGAGCGGGTCACGCGAAGTGCTGCGGCAGGATCTCGCGAAACAGAGCGAGGAGCCCGCCTTCGGCATCCGATGGCGCCACCTGACGTGCTGCCTTGCGCACGCCCTCGGGGGCCTGTGGCATGGCGATACCGAGTCCCGCCGCCTCGATCATCTCGAGGTCGTTCTCCTGGTCGCCCACCGCAATGGTCTCCTCGAGCGGAATGCCCAGGTGCTCGGCGAGGACTCGAAGGGCCGTCCCCTTGGTCGCGCCGGCGGGGATGATCTCGAGGTAGTCGCGCCGGGTGGCCACGAGTCTCGCGCCTTCGCCAACGATGCCGGAGAGATCCGCGCGCACGATGGGCAAGCAGGCCGGGTGGCCGATGAAGAGGGTCTTGGCGAAGCCGCCCAGGCGCAGAAAGTCTTCCGGAGCGTCGATGACCTCGAGGGGCACACGCTGGGTCTCCGCATAGCGGCGAACCGGGAAGCTCTCCGCGAGGCAATAGAGCTGATCGTCGCGATAGAAGAGCGGATCCACAGGGGCGTGGGCGAAGATCTCGTGGGCCTGCCAGAGGATGCCGCGCGGCAGGGTGAGGGCGAGGAGATCGCGCCCGCTTTCGTGATCGCGCACCAGCCCGCCGTTGTAGAAGATCATGGGCGCGGTAACTCCGAGCTCGTCGCGGTATCGATCCACCCCCTGCGGCATGCGACCGGTGGCGATGCTGAAGGCGAGGCCTCGTTCCATGGCGCCCTTGAGCCCACCGACGAGCTCCAAGTCGAGATCGGGAGAGTCGCCGAGCAGGGTCCCGTCGAGGTCGCACACGAGCAGGCGATACGTCATGCGCGCAGCGGCCGGCGCGGGCGCGTCACACCGGGCGTTCGCCGCGCGCGAAGCGGGCGGCGCAGTCCGTGCTGCAGAAGTGCAGCGCCTCGCCGCCGCTTTCCCGCCGCACCGCGCGGGAACGCGGCACGTAGGTGCCGCAGAACGGATCCTTCACGAGCTGATTGGACCGATCCTCGCCGCCCAGTCGCGGCCGCCAGCCCCGGAGAAGAGGCGAGACGAGGATGAAGCAGGCCAGCAACAGGGCGAGGATCAGCAGCACGCGCACGAGATCATTCCCGATCGGGGCGTATGGAGAGGGAGCGGAGGAAATCGCGATCGAGGTCCGTCAGCTCGAAGCCGCTGGAGGCGGGCGTGCCGCGTCCCTGGGCGAAGAAGATCCCCGTCTCCGCGCCGCGCTTGAGGATCTCCGCCACCGCGTCACGGGCGGCCTCGGTGGCCTTGAGCGAGATCTCGACCGCGCGGACCAGCTTGCTCATGAGGTGATCCACGTGCGCATCGGATGACATGCCTCGTACGATAGCACAGGAACTATTGCCCACTGAGGGAGACACTTCGCGAGCGCCGCGGATCCACAGAACGGCACGGAAAGGCACCGCATTGCAGTCAATGCGAGCAGTCGGTCGACGGGTGATCGGGCTCGCGCTGCGCCGCGCCGGCTACCCCGAGGGCCTGGACGAGCAACTCAAGACAGATTCCTGACAGAGGAGCCAGGTCACTTCCTCCTCCAGGCCGCGGCACGCTGTGCATGGACCTTCTCCACCTTTGCGGGCAACGCGTGAATCGTGTCACCGGCCACGCCATCCGCTGCACGTCGTTCGCCGGACCGCCCCGCGTCTGGCGATTACCGGTGTCTGGCTACCTGGAGGTAGGCTGTTACCGTTCGCAGATCCTGCAGCGCCTCCGGGTAGTCTGGCCAGAGTCTCAGCGCACGCGTGATCCACCGCTTGCTCGGCCTCATGCGGCCGCGTAACATGTCAACGCTGCCGAGGCCGTTGTAGGCGGCCGCGGTATGCGCTTCGGTTTCGGCCCGCATGGCGCGGAAGACAGCCTCTGCCCGTCCCAGGCTTTGTTCGAAGCCGGCCAGGTCATGGAGGTCGCGGCACGCCATCGCCTCATTCTTATAGGTATAGCCCCTGACGATCTGCAGGATCGGCTCGTGCGGGTAGTGCGGGGACTGGTCGTCGAGCAGTTCCAGCGTTTGCCGTGCGACGTCAAGCGCCTGAGCGGGCTTCGCGAGCACGGAGAAATAATCGCTCTGAAACTGTCCGAGCTTTTCGTAGAGTCGCTTGAGGGGTTCGCTCTTCCGCCTGTTCCCAACGATTCGGCGCAGCTCGACAAGCAAAACGTTCACGTCGTCGCGCCAGTGCCATCCTTCGCGCAAGGTGACGGCTTGGCGTTTCGCGAGAGTCGCCAGCGGGCGTATCGCGCGCGGCAGCTTGCTGCGCTCCGGTATACCGGCGCCACCGACGAGGACCGGTACAACGGAGGCCCTGCTGCGAAGCGCCGTCTCGATTTCGTGTCGGAGGACGTCCCGCCGCTCGGCCAGCCGCGGATTTCCGAGCCAGTCGGGTCCGATCAGCACGAGAACCGCGTCCGCTGCCGCCAGAGCCCTTCTGATCTCCCTCGACCAGGGCTCTCCGGCGGGAATGTCATCGACATCCCGCCAGATCAGACCTCCACCGAAGCGGAGGATCAGTGAGTCCGCGAGCTGATCCGCCCAGATCTGACTATCGGCGCGCCGGTAGCTGATGAAAATCCCCGCCATGTCTCCTCCGTCGTCCCGATGTCATCGTGATGGCAACTCAACCGCACTCTCAGCTGAACGCTTGGGGGACGGCGAGTTCTCGCAGAATCTACCTGAGGGCCGCGGGAGACGACTCCCGCGGTTCTACCTTCACGGAGCCACTGCCACAGAGCCCATGCCGAACCTGCATGAATATGCGCAACGCGAGCAAGCCGGTGTTAGCCGGCTAGGCTGATGCCGGTCCTTGGGTAATGATGTCGCAGATCACCCGCGCCACCCTCGCAGAACCGATTGGCGTGAAATGAAAGTGGTCGTAGTAGTTCTCTTTGCTCGGCTCGAGCGCGGCGTGCATATTGAATGATTCCACGCCATGTTTCGCGGCCGAAGCAAGTACGACGTCTTCGATGCGCTTCATCAGATCAAAGATGACCTCATGACTATAGAAGGTCTTCACGTCTTGCGTGATCACGTCTCCGGCGCCGCCGTTCCAAAAGAGCGCTTCTTCCTCCGCTGAATACTTCTCCTTTTGAAACCACGGCTGGGCGATGATGATCACTCGTGAAGCTTTCTGCTGTGCGAGCTTCACAGACTCGTCGAAATGGCGCGCGAAGTTGTCGATCACCGGCGCGGGATCCGGCGTGGCCGTCCGGAGGTCGAGCGCATTGAGACGCATCTGGCGCGCCTGGATGAGCCACTTGCCGACGCCAACTTTCACCGGGTTGCGCTTGTCGCGGACACGGCGAGCCAGCTCTATCAAGGCCATGTGCCGAGGTGAGAATGAGAATGGATGGGCCGGGTGTTTCATGAAGTAGTCATTCAAGTCGAGATCGCCAAACCTTGGCGGTGAAGGTGTCCCCTGCTGCAGCCAGCTCAGAACCGCGGACGCACCCACCATGATGACGATGGTGTTCACCTTGTCCATCCGAGGCAACACTTTCTCGAACATAACGTGTAGCGCTTCGCCGGCCACGCTCGCCTTCCCGATATTGCCGACATGAACTCTCGCGGTGCCGAGCCTCGCCAGGTTCTCCGGCTTCTCGAGGATGGTCTGCATCACGCCCGGCCAACTGTCTGGCTGGTCCAGGTAGGAGCATTCTGCCGCGCTTCCGCCGGCCACGAGCACGCGATAGAGCGACGTGCGGTCAGCCGGCAGTTCCGGGCCCCGCTCGCCTTCGCAATTGACGTTGATATGCACCGGAGCAAAGCCGGGCATCGCCGTCTGATCGAGATTGAGAACGATACGCAAACCGGGCGCAAAGACATAGTACTCGTCGCGATAGCGGACCCACCAACGGGCCGTGAGCTCGCCGATGACGAGCGCGGCCGCGAGAATCGCGACACTAACTATAGTCAACACTTCGCCACCGCATACGGATGAATCGCGCGCATGCGCCTTGCAGGTCGAAGTAGGGATCTTTGCTATAGACAAACGAGAGCCAGATGACACCAAAGGTCACCACGGTGAGCAGACCGCCTGCCCCCAACCCCAGGTAGCCTTGCAGCGTCGCGTAGCGATCGACCGTGCCGACAATAGCGAAGGTCAGCGCGCCGCCGATGGCGGCCCGCACGACAACGTAGCGCAGGTAATCCCAGATATGGCACCTCACTTCATCGCAGACCAGCCACAGCAGCGCGACCGAGTAGAAGAGATTGGGAACCGTCGTGCCCCAAGCGACCCCGATCAGGCCGTATTGCTTTGCCCAGAGGATGCTGAGCCCAAGATTGAGGACCCCCGTGGCGAGCAGAGTCCACACGGCGCCTTTCGCCTTGCCCACTCCCATCAAAATTGGCAATGCGATCCCGCGTACCGGGAGAAACACGACGGTGGACAACAAGAGCACGTGCAGTATGTGTCCGCTGTGTACTTCGAACGCTGGCCCGATCCAGACCCTCAAGACACGTGGGCCGAATTCGGCGAGATAGAGAGTCGCCAGCAGCGACAGCGAGACAGCGATCTTCGACCACTTCAACAACAGCGCGCGCAGCTCGTGCTCCTGATTCAGCGCGCGGAGTGTCGTCGCGGTTGGCATGACAACCGACGCGATGCCGATGACGAACTCGATCAGATAGATGATGAGGCTGTTGGCGGCCGCGTAAAACGGGACATCAGATACATCGAGGAACTTGCCGATGACCAGTGAATCGGTCTGAAAGACAAGCTTGAATCCGAAAGTGAGCACCAGCACGAGAAGGCTGAACGAGAAGATGGTGCGGACGGTGGACATCTCGAACTTGCGCAGGTCGAGCCGTACTTCAGGATATCGGCGATGGATGACTGTCCAGAGCACGGTCGTCTCGAGAGCCATCGACGAAAGCTGGACGATGGCCAAGGACGCGACGGAAGGATAGACCTTCAGCAACACGACGGTCGCAAGCAGTCGATAGACGAGGGTGATGGTCTGGAGCGCGTTGCGAAGGACGAAGTCATGGTGCGCGGCCATGATACCGTACGGAAGCTCGCCGAAAAACCCGCCGGCGATATAGAACAAGACGAGAAAGAAGGCGGCCCGCACGGGATTACGCAGCTCTGGCGGGATCGGAAAAGCGCTCTCGAAGAAGACAAACACACCGCATCCGACCACGAGGGAGACAACGCCCGCGAACAGAAACAGTCCGGCGGAGCTGCCGATGAACTTGTTCATCTGTTCGTAATCGTGTTTCGCCAGCGAGTCCGCCATGAAGCGCACCGACGCCATGGGCACGCCGAGCATGAGCAATCCCATGTATCCGGTGAGAGAAGTAATGATGAGCCAGATGCCGTACTGCTCTTGGCCAATATGTTTCAACGAATACGGCAACAGGATGTAGGTGGCAGCAACCGTGACCACCATCAGCAACCAGTTCGAGCCGATGTTCTTGAACATGCCTATTGGCCGGCCTTCTGCGGGCGCGGCGTGGCGCCCAGGCTCTTCAGGTGGGCGGTGTGTCCGCCGGTGATGTAAGCGTCCTGGCGGGCGACCGCGAGCCATTCAGCATTGCGCTCGAGCGTAACGGAGCGGATGTCACATTGCGGACACGAGAGAGTCTCTATAAGGAGTGGTCCTCAGTGGCAACGGTACTCCGAATGAGTTCCGTCTCGCTCGCCGCATTTCCTGGACCAAATCCGGGTCGCCTTATTTGTCCATGTCTTTCACGCCGGCCTTGGGCGATTCGTAAATAAAATCGACTGGCACCAAAATACGCCCAATGATTTCATCGGTTCGCGTCTAGATCATGCCAGGCTCGGCGCTGACTCGTCGCCCGCGTTTACGAATCCGCCAGAAGTTCTGCGCCGCAAAGTTCAGGGACCGACTCGTCGGCCTCAATGACCTATTGAGACCCCATCCTTCCCTTTGGGCTGTGGCTGGCAGATGGACGAACACGAACAATCCTCTTCCGGGTCTAGCGAAGTGGATTGAAAAGGCCGACGTTGCCAGGACGGATGCAAGCAGTAGTGTAACTCCCGAGAATCAAAGGATCGAGCAACTAGCACAGGTATAATCGCCGCCCAGGAGGCTCCCCATGACGAAGGCCTGGCACTTCCTAGGCTCGAGCACGCTCGCGCAGCTCGGCAAGCTCACGCTGCGGGAAGATGCGTGGCGGCTGCCCACCGGGAGCGAGCGGCGCTACCCGGTGCTGCACGTGGGCATCACGGTCGGCGTGGTGCCTTTCGTCGATCCCGACCACGTGCTGCTCATTCGCCAGTTCCGTCATCTCACGCGCAGCGACTCGTGGGAGCTGCCGGGAGGCGGCGGCCAGCCCGGTGAGGACCCGGAAACGGCGGCCCAGCGCGAGCTGCGCGAGGAGGGCGGCTACCGGGCGGGGCGTTTCATCTTCCTCACACGCTTCCAGCCCTCCAACGCGTATCTCGACGAGACCGCGTACTGCTACATCGGCGAGGACCTTGCGGCCGATCCTCTCGCCTCCGACGACGACGAATTCTTCGAGCGCCGGGTGGTGTCGTTTCGCGAGGCGGTAGCTATGGCCATCGACGACAGCATCACGGAATCGGTGTCCAAGGTCGCCCTGCTCAGCGCGGCCCTCAAGCTGGGCTTCCGCTCCTGATGCCCACAGCGTGGACGCCCGCTGCCCACAAGCATCGTCGATGCGTCGCGGTCTCACCGTCCTCCTCGCCTTCACAAGGAGCGCACGCCGTCGTCGTTCACCCCCGGATTGATGGCGGCCACGCGCGAAGAGGACGAGCCCCGATCCGAAGCGCGCGGATCCGCTCTGTTTGCAGGCGCGCCGTTCGTGAACAGCGCTAGTAGGTGGCCCGACCTCCGGAGAGGTCGTGCACCGCACCCGTGGTGAACGAGCAATCGTCGGACACGAGCCACGCGACCAGCGCCGCCACTTCCTCGGGCCGCCCTACCCGTCCCATAGGAATCTTCGACACGAGGA
>DATGCY010000343.1:0-11556 GCA_035311385.1 Candidatus Methylomirabilota bacterium | reverse complement strand
GACTCCGTGGGCCATGAACTCCCATCCCGCGTCCAGCATCGCCTGGGCGACCGGGGTGTAGGACTCGACCACGTTCGCGTTGATCGCCGTGGTGGCGCGGATCTTGTGCTTGTTGAGCGCATCGAGGAGCCGCCAGAAGCCGACGCGCATGCCGTAGTCGTGCCACGCCCAGTTCGGCACGTCCGGCACCACCGTCACGCCCTGCGGGGTGGGCAGGTACTGGCGCGCCATGGCCTTCTCGATGTCCCACTCCTCAATGTTCACGATGGTCCACACGGCGATGCGTGCGCCCTTGGGCAGGGTCCACCGGCGGCGCTCCACCATGGGTGAGTAGTCGAAGCGGTCCTTCGGTAGCTTCACGCCGTCCTCCTCCCCGCTATGCTGCCGGGGCTATGAACTGATCCATCCGCGGAGCTAGAGACTACCATCGCCAACGCATTGAGGGTAGAATCCCCGTCCAATGGCCGAGCCCGCCGGCGTCGACGTCCACGCCCATTTCTTTCCCGAAAGCTTCATCCGCATCATCGAGGAGTCGGGCGGCACCTTCGGCGCCAGCGTCGATCGCTCGAATCCGAAGGGCCCCGTCCTCGTGGTGGGCAGCGCGCGCACGGCGCCTCTCGACGCTCGCTACTGGGATCTCGATCTGCGGCTTCGCGCCATGAACCGCCAGGGCGTGGCGACACAGGCCCTGTCCCTCACCGCGCCCATGGTGTACTGGGCCGACGCGGCCACCGGCACGCGGCTCGCCGCCGCCTGGAACGACGCGGCCAGCGCCGCGCACGTGGCGCATCCCGATCGCTTCGTGGGGTGCGCCATGCTGCCTCTCCAGGATTTGCCCCGCGCCCTGGCCGAGCTCGAGCGTGCCGCCGCCCTGCCGGGCATCCACGGCGTCTACATGGGCACCAACGTGGGCGGGCGTGAGCTGTCGGATCCCGAATTCTTTCCCATATTCGAGCGTGCGGCTGCGCTGCGGCTGCCCGTGTTGCTCCATCCATTGCGGGTAGTGGGCGGCGAGCGGCTCGCTCCATACTATCTCGCCAACTTCCTCGGCAATCCGTTCGACACCGCCATCGCTGCCGCGCACCTGGTCTTCGGAGGCGTGCTCGATCGTCTCCCCAAACTCACGGTGTGCCTGCCGCATGCGGGAGGTGCCTTACCCTACGTGCACGGACGGCTCCGGCATGGACAGGGCGTGAGACCGGAGACGAAAGGCGTGGCGAAGCGACCTTTCAGCGCTTATCTCCGCCGCTTCACCTACGACATCATCAGCCACGATCCTGCCGCGCTCCGCTATCTGATCGCCACCGTCGGCGCGGACCGCGTCATGCTCGGCACGGATTTCTGCTTCGACATGGGCGTGGAGCGGCCGCTCGCCGTCATCCAGGCCAAGGCCGTCGGTCTCGGCCGCCGGGACCAGCAGCGCGTCATCCGCGAGAACGCCGCCCGCATGTTGCGCCTGGAATAGGAGGCGAGGTGAGGCCGGACTTCTGGGTCGTCCAGACCTTCAACGGCCTCTCGTACGGCGCTCTCCTCTTCCTGCTCGCGAGCGGGCTCTCCCTCATCTTCGGGGTCATGCGCATCGTCAACATGGCCCACGGCTCCTACTTCATGCTGGGCGGCTATCTGGGCCTGACCGTGATCCTTCGCACGCGGAGCTTCGCCATGTCCGTCATCGCGGCCACCGTGGCCATCGCCCTCATCGGCATGGCCATGGAGCGCTACTTCCTCCAGCGCCTGCGCGGCCAGGACCTGGGGCAGGTGCTGATGACCATCGGCTTCTCGCTGATCTTCCAGGACCTGGCCCTGCTCGTATGGGGCGGCGATCCGTACAACCTGCCCGTACCCGCGGCCCTCTCGGGTAGCGCGCGGCTGGGCGGCGTCGTCTTTCCCATCTACCGCATCTTCATCGTGGGGGTGGCGGTGGCCGTGGGACTGGGGCTCTGGCTCCTCCTCGATCGCACGCGAGCGGGCGCCATGATCCGCGCGGCCGTCGACGACGGCGAGATGGCGCAGGGGGTCGGCATCAACGTGCCCAGGCTCTCTCTCGCCGTGTTCGGCTTGGGAGCTGCCCTCGCCGCGCTCGGCGGGGTCATCGGCGCCGGGTTTCTCGGCGTGTATCCGGGGGCAGATGTCGAGGTGCTGCCCTACGCCTTCGTGGTGGTCATCGTGGGCGGCCTCGGCAGCCTGCCCGGCGCCATGGTGGGCAGCCTGCTCGTGGGGCTGCTCGACAACTTTGGCAAGGCGCTCTTCCCCGAGCTGGCCTACTTCACTCTCTTCGCGCCCATGGCGCTGATCCTCGCCATTCGCCCCACGGGGCTCTTCGGCCGCGCCTGATGATGGCGTCCGCCGCGCACGCGTGATCGGGCGACGCGCCCTCGTCGCCGTCATCGTCGTGGGAGTGCTGGCGGCTCTCGGCCCGCTGCTGCCCGCCTATCCGCTCACCCTCATCACCCAGGCCCTCATCTTCGGCATTCTCGCCATGAGCCTCGACGTGCTGCTGGGCTACACGGGGCTGCCCTCGCTCGGTCAGGCCGCGTACTTCGGGGTGGCCGCCTACGCGGTCGCCCTTCTCGCCACCGAGCGGCAAGTGGGGCTCATCGGCTGCGCAGCGGCGGGAATCGGGCTCGCTGCCGTCACGGCGGCGGTGTTCGGCCTGGTGGCCATCCGGGCGCGTGGCACCTACTTCCTCATGATCACGCTCGCCCTCGGCATGGTGATGTGGGGGCTCGCCTTCCGCTGGGTCTCGCTGACCAAGGGCGACAACGGCGTGTCCGGCGTGCCCCGGCCCGAGCTGGGCGCCCTCAGCCTGAGCGCGCCGCTGCCGTTCTTCTACTTCACCTTGGCCGCGGCTGCCGTCTCCTGGGCGCTCCTGGGGCTTCTCGTCACCTCGCCGTTCGGGCTCGGCCTCAAGGGCATCCGCGGTAGCGAGTCGCGCATGGCCGCTCTCGGCTACAACGTGTGGCTCCACAAATATCTCGCCTTCGTGATCGCGGGCGTGTTCGCGGGCCTCGCCGGAGTGCTCTGGGCCTACTACAACGGCTTCGTGGGGCCCACCGACGTGCAGCTCGTCACCTCCGTCGAGGCGCTGTTGATGACGGCCCTGGGCGGCCCAGGCACGCTCATCGGGCCCGTCCTCGGCGCGGGGGTGATCGTGTTCCTCAAGAACTTCGTGAGCGTCTACACGAAGCGCTGGCTCCTGATCCTGGGTGCCGTGTACATCGGCGTCATCCTGTTCGCTCCACACGGCATCGTCGGAGCCTTTCGCCGCGCGCGACGCTGAAGGAGGAGACCTCTATGCTTTCTCGTGTGGGACCGTGGATCGTGATGCTGGTCGTGATGGTGGCGGGAGCGGCGCCCGGCTTTGCGGCCGCTCAGAGCGGCCCTATCAAGGTCGGGCTCCTCGTCCCCCTCACCGGCAACGCCTCCGCCCTCGGCAAAGACATGCTGAATGGGAGCGAGCTCTATCTGGATGAGATCAATCGTCAGGTCGGCAATCGGAAGATCGAGCTGATCGTGGAGGACACGGAAGGCGTCACCGCCACCGCGCTCACCAAAGCGCGGAAGCTCGTGGATCAGGACCACGTGGCCATTCTCACGGGCGGGCTCCTCGCCTCCACCGGGTATGCTCTTCATCCCTTCGCCGACGCTGCCAAGATTCCCACGACCTACCCGGTCATGTCCTCCGACGACCTGACCCAGCGCAAGCCCGCCCGGTGGGTGGTGCGGACGGGCTGGAACAGCAGCCAGTCCATGCATCCCTTCGGAGAGTGGGTCGCCAAGAACCTCAAGTACAAGAAGATCGTGACCATGGGCTTCGACTACGCGTTCGGGTGGGAGACGGTGGGCGGTTTTCAGCGGACCTTCGAGGAGCAGGGTGGGCAGATCATCCAGAAGATCTGGACGCCCCTGAGCACCGCCGACTTCTCGCCCTTCATCGCCCAGGTGAAGCCGGATGCCGACGCCGTCTTCGCCGTCTTCTTCGGTCGCGGCTCGCTGCAGTTCGTGAAGCAGTACGCGGAGTCGGGGCTCAAGGCGAAGGTCCCCCTCATCGGCAACGGGACGCTCACCGACGAGTCGGTGCTGCCCCAGATGGGTGACGAGGCACTCGGCGTCTACACTGCCCTCCACTACTCCGCGGCCCTGGACAATCCCCCCAACAAGAAGTACGCCAAGGCCTTCGAGGCCAAGGCCGGGAAGGTGCCCTCGTACTACGCGGAGACGTGTTACACGAACATGCGGTGGATCGTCGAGGCGATCCGGGCGATCAATGGCAAGGTGGAGGACCGCGAGGCCTTCCTGGCCGCCCTCAAGAAGGTCGAGCTCAAGGACTTTCCGCGGGGGCCGGTGGTCATCGACAAGTGGGGCAATCCCATCCAGAACATCTACGTGCGCAAGGTGGAGCGGGTGGGAGGCCAGCTCCAGAACTCCGTGATCTTCACCTACCCGGCGGTGAGCCAGTTCTGGCAATACAATCCCGACGAGTTCCTCAAGATGCCTCTCTATACGCGCGACTATCCGCCATGCAAGTACTGCTAGCGGAGCCCGCGCGGGGCCGGAAGCCATGAGCGTGGCGCTCGCCCTCGAGCTTGACCGCGTGAGCAAGCACTTCGGCGGCCTGCGGGCGGTCGACGGCGTCGCGCTGGCCGTCCAGCCGGGTGAGCGCCGCGCCCTCATCGGCCCGAACGGAGCAGGGAAGACCACGCTGTTCAACCTGATCTCGGGGAACTTGCCGGTCAGCTCGGGCCGCATCTCCTTCTTCGGCCGCGACGTGACGCATGCCCCCGCTCATCACCGCGCGGCGCATGGCCTGGCCCGCACTTTTCAGATCACCAACCTCTTTCCCGACCTCACCGTCCGGGAGAACTGCCTTCTCGCCATCCAGGCGCACACTCGGCGGCGCTTCGCCATGCTGCGTCCGGTGGGACTCTTCGACGATCTCCAGACGCGGGCCCGCGCCACGCTGGAGGCGGTGGGGCTCACCGGCATCGCTGATGCCGTAGTGCGCAACCTCTCCCACGGCGAGCAGCGCCAGCTCGAGATCGCCCTCGCCCTCGCCGGGCGCCCGCGGATGCTCCTCCTCGACGAGCCGACGGCCGGCCTCTCGCCGGCGGAATCGCGGCTGATGGCTGGCCTCCTCGCGCGTCTCGATCCCGCCATCACCGTGCTCATGATCGAGCACGATATGGACATCGCGCTCGAGCTGTCCCCTCATGTGACCGTGCTGCACTACGGCTGCGTCATCGCCGACGGCTCCCGCGACGAGGTGCGGGCCGATCCGCAGGTGCGAGAGATCTATCTCGGTGGCTGAGGCGGGCCCCGTGCTCGAGGTGGAGGAGATACACACGTACTACGGCGACAGCCACGTGCTGCAGGGCATCTCCCTCCGCGTGGAGGCGAGCGAGGTGCTCGGGATCCTCGGCCGCAACGGCATGGGCAAGACGACGCTCATCCGCTCCATCATCGGCTTCACCCCGCCCCGACGCGGCCGCGTGCGCTTCAAGGGCGAGGACATCACGGACTGGCCGTCATATCGCATGGTGGAGAGCGGGATGGCCCTCGTGCCCCAGGGTCGCCGCGTCTTTCCCTCGCTGACCGTCCGCGAGAACCTCGAGGTGGCGCGGAACGGCCGCGGACGTTGGAGCCTCGAGCGTGTGCAGGAGCTCTTCCCTCGGTTGCGTGAGCGCGGCAGCAACCGGGCCAACAAGCTGTCGGGCGGCGAGCAGCAAATGCTGGCCATCGGGCGCGCCCTCATGAGCAATCCCGACCTGCTCCTCCTGGACGAGCCTACGGAGGGCCTCGCCCCCCTCCTCGTGCGCGAGGTGGGTCGGGTGATCGGCGAGCTCAAGCGCGAAGGGCTCTCCATCCTCCTCGTGGAACAGAACCTCTCGCTCGCCCTCTCCGTGGCCGACCGTACCCACATCCTGAGCCGTGGCCAGATCGTTCACTCCGCCAGCCCCGCGGAGCTCCTCGCCAACGAGGAGATCAAGTCGCGCTATCTTGGGGTGAGCTGAGGAGGCTGCACCGATGCGCTTCGGAACGTTCTTCTTCTTCCAGGCCCCGCCGGGCCACCGCCACCATGACATCATCCGTCGCGAGCTCGAGCAGATCGAGTGGACGGAGGAGCTCGGTTTCGACGAAGCGTGGCTCACCGAGCACCACTTCATCGACTACGGCCTCTCCGTGGACCCCGCCGCTCTCGCTGCCGCCGCCGCCTCGCGCACGCAACGCATCCGCATCGGGCTCGCCGCGGCCATCCTGCCCTTCCATCATCCCCTTCGGCTCGCCGAGCAGATGGCCCTCGTGGACATCATCTCGAACGGCCGTCTCGACGTGGGCGTGGGCCGCGGCAACCGCCCCGCCGAGTTCCGAGGCTACCGGGTGCCGCAGGAGGAGAGCCGCGAGCGCTTCGACGAGGCGGTGGACATCATGCAGCGGGCGTGGACCGAGGAGCGCTTCAGCTACGATGGGCGTTTCTTCACCGTGCCGGAAGTGTCCGTGATCCCCAAGCCGGTCCAGCGGCCGCACCCACCGCTCTATCAGGTGTGCGTCAGCAAGGACGGCATCGAGAACACCGCGCGGCGCGGCTGGCCCATGCTGAATTCCGTGCTCTTTGGCCCGGTGAGCCAGCTCGTCGCCAACCGGGACACGTATGTGGAGGCGCTCGAGAAATCCGGACGCAGCCGCGACGAGATTGCGGGCCTCTTGTCCCGCTGGGGCGTGTCACGCCAGATCTATGTGGCCGACACCGACGCTCGGGCGCTGGCCGAGGCGAAAGACGCTGAGCTCTGGTATCAGGAATCGTTTAGGAAGTTCGTGATTCCCGATCGCATCGAGGAGGCCCATCCGTCGCTCCACCCGGGCTTTCGCGCGATGGCCGAGCGCCTGTCGAAGGTGAGCTGGGAAGGGCTCGTGGCCGAGACGCTTGCCTTCGGCTCGCCGGACACGGTGGCGCGCCACATCGCGGAGATGCGCGAGCTGGGCGTGGGGCAGGTGATGTGCTGGATGAACTTCGGCGGCCTGTCCCATGACCGGGTGCGCCGGTCCATGGAGCTCTTCGCGCGCGAGGTGATGCCCCGCTTCCGGCCCTGACCCCCTTCCCCCAGGGGAAAGCACGCCGTTCGAGCTGAGACGCGCGCCTCGAGCGGCGAGGCGAGGGCTGAGAGGGGCGAGCTGAGACGCGCGCCTCGAGCGGCGAGGCGAGGGCTGAGACGCCGTTCGAGCTGAGACGTGCGCCTCGAGCGGCGAGGCGAGGGCTGAGAAGGGGGTTGCTACCTCGTCCTGCGAGCCCGGCGTCCCGTCTTCGTTGTCTGGCGCCGCGCCGCGACCTTCGCCCGTCGTGCTCGAGGTGGTCGCGCCTCTGCGCCTCCGAGCGCTGTCACCACCACCGCGAGATCTTCGCTCCCATGGCCGGCCGCCTGCGCCGCGGCGTAGAGGCGTTCCGCGAGATCGGTGAAGGGAAGGGGCGCACCCACGGCGGCGGCAGCTTCCTGCATCAGATGGATATCCTTCATGAACAGCTCGAGCTTCATCTGCGCGGGGAAGTCGCCGCGCACGATCATCGGGCCGCGCACCTTGAGCATGGAAGACGTGCCGGCGCTCGAGTTGAGCACGTCCAGCGCAACGTCGAGATCGAGCCCGGCCTTGCGGGCGAGCGTGAGGGCCTCGGCGGCCGCTGCGCTGTGGAGGGCGACGAGGAGATTGGCGACGAGCTTGAGCGTCATGGCCTGGCCCACGCGACCCACGTGGACGGCGCGCGGCAGAACGGTCTCGAGGACCGGCCGCCAGCCCTCATAGAGCACGCGGTCCCCGCCCACGAAGAAGACGCCGTCGCCGCGCTCGACCATGCTGCTGGTGCCGCTGACCGGGCAGTCGAGAAAGCCCACCTGACGTGCCGCCACCTTCTGAGCGAGCTTCTCGGTGAGCGCGGGGGAGATTGTGCTCATCTGGATCACGGTGAGGCCTGCGTGCGCACCGGCGAGCACGCCATCCCGTCCGACGATGGCGGACTCCGCCGTCGCCAGAGAGGGCAGAAGCGTGCAGACCGCCTCGGCCGACCGAGCGACCGCGGCGGCCGAGAGCGCGGCCTTGCCGCCCAAGGTGGTGAGCGCGGCGATGCGCTCCGGGAGCACGTCGAAGCCGACCACTGCGTGTCCAGCTTTGAGCAGGCGCGAAGCGATGGCATGGCCGAGCAGACCGAGGCCGACTACACCGATGGCGGGCAGCGTTTCTCGCTTACCGTGCACTCTCAGCTCCGATGTGCCGGCTTTACGCAGATGACCAGCTTTGTTATCTCGGGGATGACCACCTGGTCTGAAATGCTTTCGTAACCGACTTTCGTCAGTTGCTCAGACAGGGTCGCCGCGCTGAAGGAGATTCCGTCGGTCCGGCCACACAGGTATTGCAGGAACCAGAGCGCAGCCAAAGCCGGCCCGGTTTCGTCGTCGTCGAGCATGAAATCATGGATCAGCAAGCGTCCGCCCGGACGCAGGGAATCCCACGCCTTGCCGAGCAGGAGCAGGATAGACGATTCAGCCACCGCGCCCAAGAGATACGACATGAGAATGACGTCCTGCCCGGACGGCCACGCGCCATTGACGGCGTCGGCACGGATGAAGTCGATACGGTGGGCCAGCTTCGCTTCAGCGACGAAGCGCTGAGCGACATCGATCACGTTGGGGAAGTCAATGACCGTTGCCCGCAGCTCAGGGTTTTGCTGGCACAAGGCAATCGAGAAAGCGCCGCTGCCCCCACCCACGTCAAGGAGCTGCTTGGCTCCCGCCAGGTCGAAGCTGCGCGCCAACACCACGGCTGGTCCCCACGACCCGGCGTGCTGGGCGCGGGTGAAGGCGTCCGCTTCCTCGGGGTCGCCCGTGAGGCCCGCCAAGGAGTCGAATGCGAGGTGGCGCGTGTCGCCCGCAATCCCCGCGTCGAGATGGGTCAGCGCAGGATAGATCTGGCGATCGATCTGGAACCGGTAGTAGTCGCCGAAGTACGCTGGTGCCCCCCGGACGAGATAGCGCTCGCTGGCCGGGGCGTTGCGATAGGCGTTGCCCTCCCGTTCCAGCAAGCCAATCGCGGTCAATGCAGCGAGGAGGGTCCGCAGTCGATTAGAGGCGACGCCTGTCTCCTCGACGAGCACGTCCAACGGCTTGCTGCTTTGGGCGAGTCGACTAAAGAGGTCGAGGCTCAACGCCGAGAACAAGGCCTTCGAGCCCATGAACCCATACGCGATTCGGGAAATGTCCCTGACGTCCGTTATTGGCGTGGCCATCTTGCTGTGTTCTCCCACGCGGCGACAAGGCGCCATCTGATTCGCTGACCCTGAGATCCCCTCGTCTCTCTTAGCACTTCGTGCATGGCGGGAAGTCCCGCGAGTAGACCGGATTCTTCAGGAAGTCATCGGGCTTGTAGGTCCAGAACTGGGACACGCTCGGGAAGGTAAAGATCACGGTATTCTGGAGCTTGCCGCCCACGCGCTCGACCTTGCGCACGTAGATGTTCTGGATGGGGTTGCCGAAATCGTCGAAGCGTATGGGGCCGCGTGGCGCCTCCGTGAGATCCACGCGGCGGAGCGCGGCCAGGAACTTGTCCGTGTTCTCGATGTCGCCGCCGGTCGCTTCGAGCGCCGCCTTGAGCGCCAGCCCCGCCACGTAGGAGCCCTCGGAGTAGTACGAGGGGATCTGCTTGTACTTGGCCTCGTAGGCCTGCACGAACTTCTTGTTGGCGGGATTGGGGAGCGCCGCCGAGTAATGAAGCGCCGTGACCACGCCCAGGACCTCGTCGCCCATGCTGCGCAGGACGTGCTCGTCGGTGAACGTGCCGCCGCCGATGAGGGCAAGCTTACCCTTGAGCCCGGCCTCCGAGTACTGCTTCGCGAACCGGAGCGCGTCCGCGCCCGAGAAGATCGCGTAGATGGCGTCCACGTCGCGCCGGAGCTGCGCCAGGTACGGCGCAAAGTCGGCGGTGCCGAGCGGGGGCCAGAGCTTCTGGACGACCTGGCCGCCCGCTTCCTCGAAGGTGCGCTGGAAACCCGCGGCCACTTCCCACCCGAATGCAAAGTCGTAGCCGATCATCGCGATCTTCCGGTAGCCCAGGTTGTCGTAGGCCCACTTGCCAAAGGGATGCGAGGGCTGGGCGCTGGTCCAGCCGGTGCGGACGATGTAGGGGCTCCGCTTGCGCTGGGTGATGTCCTCGGCCGAGACGATGGGAAAGATGGTGGGCACCTTCTTGGCATCTACGTAAGGCGCCACGGCGTAGCCGACGGCGGCCGAAAGCGGCCCCATGAGCAGATGAACGCCCTGGCTCTCCACGAGGCTGCGCGCCTTGGCGAGGCCCGTCGGTGGCTTGCCCTCGTCGTCCTCGGTGATGAGCTTGATCTCGCGCCCGGCCAGGCGCCAGCCCTGCTCCTCGAAGAAGAGTTGCATGCCGTTGGCCATGTCCTTGCCGTTGGCCGCGAGCGGACCCGTCTCGGGCAGGATGAGCCCGACCTTGATCGGGCCCTTCTGAGCGCTGGCCGTGCCCGCGGGAAGTAGGCAGGTGGCGACGAGGGCCAGCGTGACGCCGAGCAGCTTGCGCATGCACCTCTCCTTCCTCATACAGAAGTCGGGTAGGGGATGGGGCCGGCGTATTCCGAGCGCAAGGGCGCCCATCGTGACGCCCAGTTCCGCGCGAGCGCACCCGCGAGCTGCGCCAGATGGATGCGGTCGTGCGCGACCCAGGCGGCGACCAGATCGAGACCGGAGAGCGGGCCCAGACGTCCAAGAGGCCGCGAAGCTCCCAGGGCCCGTAGCAGCTCCGACGGTGCCGACGCCAGGAGCCTGAGGCTGTCCTGCCGGCGCGCGCGAAAGCCAGCGAGCGCCTCGGGCAGGCTCGCCTCGCGATAGCCCCGCTCCGCCGCCCAGCGCTCCGGGTCGATCTTCGCGAACTCGGTCGCTCCCTCCAGGATGACGCGCACCCGGGCGCCGAAGTCCTCGGTCTCCTCGTCGCGGAGATGACAGACGATCTCGACGGGCGACCACTCGTTGGGCGCGGGCCGCGTCCGTGCGGCTTCATGGTCGAGCCCGCTCAGCAATGCCTCGAGCACGGCCGGCATGTGTTCGAGCGCACGCCGCGCGTCGGCGAGCAGCGCGTCGCTCATGCGCTCACGCCATCACCTGACCGCCGTTGACGTCGAGGGTGGCTCCGTTGATGAACGCGGCCGAATCAGAGGCGAGGAAGACAACCGCCTCGGCGATCTCCGCCGGCTCGCCCAGCCGGCGCACGGGAATGGCCTCGGCCACCCGCTGCGTCGCCTCTGGCGTGCGGGCCCTGAGCACGCGCTCCGTAGCGGTCGTACCGGGCGCCACTGCATTGACCGTGATGCCGTCGGCCCCCACCTCGAGAGCCAGGTGGCGCGTGAAGCCGATGACACCGGCTTTGGCGGCCGCGTAGTGCGACGTGACGCGGACGGCGCCGGCGCGACCCACCACCGAGGCGAGGTTGACGATGCGGCCGTAGCGCTGCCGCTTCATGATGGGGAGCACGGCCTTGGAGCAGAGGAACACGCTGGTCAGGTTG
>DATGCY010000342.1:0-13870 GCA_035311385.1 Candidatus Methylomirabilota bacterium | reverse complement strand
CGGCGTTTGACGCACTGAAGAAGCGGCACGACGAGCAATGGATCGTTGAGCTGACGGCGGCCGCGAACTACTTCGCGTTCCTTTCCGGCATAGTCAACGCGTTCGAGGTGCCGGCGCCACCCGACGGGGACAAATTGCCCGCCTAACCGACGACCGGTGCTCGAAACGACTGGGCGCCGCGACTGCGGCATGGCGCCCAACCTTGGCCCGACCCACTGACGAACGGTGAGGAGGCTATCTCTCATGAAGCTCGCTCTGTATTTGCCGAACTTTCGAGACAAGGTGACCGTCAGGGAGCTCGAAGACCTTACCAGCCTTGCCGAGGCGCTCGACTTCGACTCCGTCTGGACACTCGACCGGATCGTCGTTCCGGAAGCCTCCGATCGTCAGGAGCTCCAGTATCCGTTCGGCATGATGAACGAGTTCCCGAAGGCGTTGCCGGTGTCCTCCCGCGGCGAGTGGTTCCAAGGCATGCCGTTGATCCCGTGGCTCGCCGCGAAGACGAGGAAGGTTCGGATTGGCATGAGCATCACCGACACGCCGTTCCGCGCGCCCGGCGTCCTCGCGGCGGAGATCGCCACCGTAGACCATCTCTCCCACGGCAGGGTCAACGTGGGCGTGGGGTCCGGCTGGATGCCCGAGGAATTCGCGGCCGCGAGCGTCTCGCACATCTTCCCCAAACGACACAAGCACGTGCGAGAGACGATTGAGATCATGCAGGGCATCTGGACGAACGACCTCTTCGAGTACCACGGCGAGTTCGCCGACTTCGACAGATGCGGGTTCGGCGCGAAGCCTGTACAGAAGCCGCACCCGCCGATCTTCTTCAGCGGGCTCAAGGATCCCAAGCGCTCGGCGAGTCGCATCGCGAAGTACGGCCTGTCGGGCTGGATCGGGATCCAGGACACGCCGGACGAGCTCAAGCAGTGGCGCGGCGCGATCCAGCGAGGGCTCGAGGAGCTCGGGAGTTCGCGCGCGGTCGACGGTCTCGAGATCTGCAGCATGCTCTTCTTCGTCATCACGGACCAGGAGACCGATCAGACTCCGCGGGGCAAGGCCAGCAATTTGCTGGCGGGAACCGCCGCGCAGATCACCGACCGCCTCAAGCGGTACAAGGACGTCGGGCTGACGATGCCGCTTCTCTGGCCGCCGTTCCAGGACGTGCCGGTTGCGAAGACGCTCGACGACCTCAAGCGGCTGAAGGAGGAGATCATGCCCCGGGTCGACGCCATGTAGCTCAGGGCTCAGCGACGACAGGCCGGAATCGGCCGAAGCTCGGCCGCTGCGGGATGCCGGTTGCCCGTCCGAGCCCGAGAAAGTGCGGCGCGCCACGGTGCCGGGCAGCATCTCCGCGCGCTAGGTGCGTAAGGTCACGCCGGCGCGCTCCTCCTGAAGGGTTGATGCCTTCAGGCGGTCCATCCCGCCCCAGCCGCGGTTCATCGCCTCGAGCAGCTCCAGCTCGGCAAGCGCGAGGAGCCGCGTGGGCACGCCATGCCGCGTCGCCAGATCCCCCGCCAGCCGGAAGTCCTTGTAGGCGAGAGCCAGGGCGAACCGCGGAGCGAAGTCTCCGCGGAAGAGCGTAGCCGGCATCCGCTTCGTGAAAGTCATGTTCCCGCTCACGATGCAGCCCTCGCCGAAGGCCTCGACGAGCCGCGGGACGGCGACACCAGCCTTGGCGCCGAGGGTCAGGCACTCAGCGAGCATTAGGTCGATGCTCATCGCGAGCGCGTTGTGCACGATCTTCGTGACCGACCCGGCGCCCAGCGCGCCGACCCACACCACGCTTCGCGAGAACGAGTCGAGCACTGGCTTCACGCGCTGGAGCACTGCCTCGTCGCCTCCGACGAAGAGCGTGAGCTGGCCCTCGAGCGCGCCCTCGCGGCCGCCATCGAGCGGCGCATCGAGCAGGTGGCACTGGCGCGCGGCCAGCGCGAGCCCGACCTCCTGCACGAGGGCAGGGGCGTTCGTGGTGTGGTCGACAACCACGGCGCCCGGCTGCACGCCCTCGAGCACTCCGCTCGGTCCGAGCATCACGGTCCGCATCTCCGGAGGCCCCGGCACGCAGGTGCAGACGACGTCGCACTGCGCGGCTACCTCCCGCGGCGAGTCCGCCCACGTCGCGCCCCGGGCGAGCAGGGAAGTCGCGGCTTCTCGGCGCAGATCGTGGACGACCAACGAGAATCCCGCCCCGAGCACGAAGTCCGCCATGGGCGCTCCCACGTTTCCCAATCCGATGAACCCGACCCGCATCGCGTTCTCCTTTTTCACTCCGAACCCGCCTTCTCCGGCAGCAGGCCCTCGGACCGCCGGATCATGAGCACGACCAGCACCACCTCAACCAGGATCTGCTGGGCGGCGGCGATCCATGGGCGAGATTCTACGTTGGGCTGTTGTAGGATGACGACCGCCATGCCGATCGCCCGCTCGCTCGACGCCTACCGCCAGTCCCGAGGCAACCTCGCGGTGGTCGTGGTCGTTGACTCGAGCCAGCCCGAGTTCCCGCTGCTCTTCGAGACGACCTTCGGCGCTCTTTCCCACTTCGGGATCCCGTTCCGCGTCGCCGACCTCGCGCGAGGTCGGCTGCACGACGACGTGCTGAACGGCTGCCGCGCGGCGCTCGTCGCCCAGGAGCACCTGGGCGGCCGTCTCGGCGAGGGCGGGCAGGCCACGCTCCTGCGCGCGCTCGACAAGGGCATGGGGCTCGTGAGCTTCGATGCCGACCTCGCCGGCTACGGCGCCGAGTGGCTGCGCGCGGCCGGGCTCGCGGGCGTCGGGCGCGGCGGCGAGGTCGTCACGGGCGGCACCCCGGCCCTCGCCGTGCGCGAGGCGAATCACCCGATCACGTGGTGGCAGGACGGCGAGCGGCACAAGGTCCTGAAGATGCCGGTGCCGACGGCGCTGGCCCGCGTGTCCGACGGAACGGCGCTGCTCGAGGACGAGACCGGCGCGCCCATGCTGGTCGCGCGCCGAAGCGGCCGCGGCAAGATCGTGCAATGGCTGGTCTCGCCCAAGCTCTGGCTGCGCCAGTATTTCGGCCACACGTTCGGGCTCGACGATGTGTGGCTGCGGGGGATCACGTGGGCCGCGCGCAAGCCGTTCGTGATGAAGGCCATGCCGCCGTTCGTGCGCTTCCGCTTCGACGACTGCCAAGGGCTCTGGCGGAGCGCGCGAGACCTCGCCTTCGTCGACGTGCTCGCCGACGCCGGCCACGTGCCGAACCTGAGCTTCTGCATCCGCTCGCTCACCGCCGACGGCGCCGCGAAGGCGACCGCGCTCTTCGCCGACGGGCGGGCCGAATTCTCGCCCCACACGCTGGCTCCGGGCACGAGCCTCTTCTACGGCGACGCTCACGGCGAGTACTCGCCGGCGCGCTTCGTCGACCTGTTCCGCGAGATCGACGATGTGCTGGCCAAGCTGGCCATCCGCCCCTCGCGCATCCTCAGCGACCACGACCACGGCTGGAGTGCCCACGCGATCCCCGGCCTGCTCCAGCGCGGGATTACCTACAAGATGAACATCACGATGCCGGGCGAGCCGTGGGAGGCCCCGCACCTGGACTGGCGGCCCGCGCCCTACGGCTCGATGGACTACGCGTTCGACTTCCTGCCCGCGCCGGCCGAGCGTTTCTTCGCCGTCTACAACCACTACCCGCCGGCCTTCGAGTACGCCCGCGCCTACGTCGACACCGACCACTTCCTCTACCACCGGCCCGGCGGGTATGGCCCGTACAAGTGGGACATGCTCAACGGGCTCACCAAGGGGCCTCTCTACGCGGAGAACCAGATCGCGGAGTCCGCGCGCCGCCTCGCCGACCACACGCGGCTCGGTCTGGACGCGATGTTCTTCGGCGGCAGCATCACCCACTCGCACTTCATCCAGCACCTCGAGGCCGGGGAGTGGCGCGAGCTGCTGCGCCGGGCCGACGCGCTGCTGCCGCGGCACCGCTACGAGCCCGCGCCCTACGACTTCATCGCGGACTACGCGCTGAGCAAGGTGCAGACCGTGATCGCCGAGGCGGACGCGACCGACAGCGTGACCACGGTCGAGCTCGAGGGGCAGTCGATCGTGCCGCTCCGGCTGTGGGTCTTCACCGCGGAGGCGGGCGACGAGCATCGCTTCGAGACGGCTGATCCGTTCGTCGGGCGCTGCCGGCTGCGGTTCCCGGCAGCGGGAGCCTGATGAGCGCGCACGATGAAGGCCGCGTTCTACACGGAGTGCGGCGGACGGTGGCACTGGCCAAAGGCTGGCTCCTGCGCGGTGTCCGCGTCTGGCAGGTCATGTCGGGAGCGGCGGGCACCAGGCGCGGGGCCCCTCGCTGGAGGGCGCCTCGTGAGGGCTATCCTTTCCGCGTGGCCGGGGGCGTCCTCGGTCTCATCGTCGGCCACCTCTACCCCGCCGCCCTACTCCTGAAGAGGTAGCGCCGAAGCGTCGTGGGCGTAGAGCCAGCCGATGACCGGAATGGTCCGATCGCCCCGCAGGGCCAGGCTCGCATCGCGCGCCTGCTGCTCCGGTCCATCGGGCAGGTGGTAGCGCATCTTGTTGGCGCGGGACATCTCCTGAACGCGCGTGACGCGCGGCAGGCGAAGCGCCTCGTAACGTGCGAGCGCGGCGGAAATGCCGTCCGCTCCAACCTGCATCAGGCAGGTGGCGAGGGCGGCCCCGTCCTCGATGGCCTGTGCCGCGCCCTGCGCCATGAAAGGCAGCATGGCGTGGCACGCGTCGCCCAGAAGCGTGACGCGGCCCACCGACCACCGCGCGAGCGGCAGCCGATCGAAGAGAGCCCAGAGGAAGGTCTCGTCCGCGGCGCCGATAATCGCCCGCACGGTCGGATGCCAGCCCTCGAAGACGGCCAGCGCCTCGGCCACCTCGCCGCGGTCTGTCCAGGACTCCCGCGTCCATGTCTCCCGCTCCTTGATAGCCACGAAGTTCATAAGCCGGCCGCCGGCCACGAAGTAGTGCACGAAGTGGCCTCCCGGGCCCATCCAGTTGTGCGCCGCGACCTCGAGCCCAAGATGCGCGAGGCGCTCCGAGGGCACGAGGCCGCGATAGGCGGTGCAGCCGGCGAAGCGCGGCTGCTCCGGCCCGAAGAGGGCGGCCCGCACCGTGGAATGAATCCCGTCGGCGCCCACCAGCACGCTGGCCGCGGCCCGCGCGCCGTTGGCGAACGTGAGCTCGACGCGATCCCCCTGATCCTGGAAGCCGGTGAGCCGGTGGTCGAGCTGCACGCATTTGACGGGCAGCGCGTCGGCGAGCGCGTGAAGGAGATCGGCGCGGTGGAAATGGTAGTAGGGGGCGCCGAAGGCCGCCTCCATCGCCTCGCCCAGCGGCGCCCACTGCAGTGTGCGGCCGTCGTCCCATCGCCGCTGGTGAACGCCCACCGGGCGCACGCCCGTCCGGTCGAGCGCCGGGCCAAGACCCAGACGGTGGAGCAGCCGCGAGGCGTTCGGGCTGATCTGGATGCCGGCCCCCACCTCGCCGAGGGCGGGTGCCTGCTCGTATACCTGCACGTCGAGCCCCGCGTGCAAGAGCGACAGCGCCGCCGCCAGACCGCCGATCCCGCCGCCCACGATGGCGACGGATGTCTCGCTTTCGCGCATCTCTTGGGCCTCCGTGGAGAGACGTGTATCACACTCGGCCGGTGATCGCGGGAATGCCTTGGTCATGAAAGGTGGCGTTTCGCTTGACCGCGTCGTCACCGCGACCTACCATCCCGACGGAGACGTGAGAGATATGCCGACAGTCACCAGGACCGCTGCCGAGGTCGCGGCGATGCTCGAGGACGGCCGGGAGATCGCCTTCCTCGACGTGCGCGAGATCGTGCCCTTCGGCACCGGTCATCCCCTGCTCGCGACTCACCTCCCACTTGGGCACATCGAAGGCGAGATTTCGAGGCTGGTCCCCCGGCTCGACACCCGTGTCATCGTCACGGACGGTGGCGAAGGGCTCTCCATGGTTGCCGCCCGCCGTCTCGCCGAGTTTGGCTATGAGAACCTGGCCGTGCTCGCCGGGGGGGCGCCGGCGTGGGCTGCCGCGGGACTGACCCTGTTC
This sequence comes from Candidatus Methylomirabilota bacterium, assembly GCA_035311385.1. Classification (GTDB taxonomy): domain Bacteria; phylum Methylomirabilota; class Methylomirabilia; order Rokubacteriales; family CSP1-6; genus AR37. The sequence goes on along the minus strand of DATGCY010000342.1, from coordinate 7,822 downwards.
CCCGAGATCGAGGTGCCTCCCAAGGGGTTCGGCGATTTCGTCGCGCGACATGCTCGACCGAGATTCATCACTGCTCGCGAGCTCCACCGCGCGCTCACGGGCGGAGAGGACTGGGTGCTCATCGACAGCCGCCCGCGCGGCGAGTACGAAGCCGGCAACATTCCCGGCAGCGTCGATGCGCCGGCCGGCCAGATGCTCCGCTGCTTCGACGACCTCGTCCTCCGACCGACGACGAAGGTGGTGGTCAATTGCATGTCCCGCACCCGAGGAATCCTCGGGGCCACGAGCCTCGTTGCCGCCGGCGTGCCCAATGAGGTCTATGCGCTCAGGAACGGCACCCGTGGCTGGCAGCTCGAGGGCTTAACCCTCGAGCGCGAGGCGACGCGGTTCGCCGCGGCCCCCACTCCTCTCGCTCGTGAGCGCGCCCGCGAGCGAGCCCGCGCCCTCGCCCGGCGGGCGGGTCTTCCGTCGATCGATCGCGCCACGCTCGCGCGGTGGCGCGAGGACGCGACGCGCACGACGTACGTCTTCGACGTGCGCGATCGGGCTGAATACGAGGCCGGGCACGTGGCGGGCGCGCGCAACGCCCCGGAAGGCGCGCTCATCATGAGCCCGGATCACTTCATCGGCACCCAGAACGCCCGCTGCGTGCTCGCCGACGACGACACAGTTCGAGCCACGATTGCCGGGCTCTGGCTGTTGCAGATGGGGCGCTCTACTCCGTATGTCCTCGATGATGCGGCCATCGAAGAGTCGATGGCGGAAACGGGACCCGAACCCCACCGCTTCCCGGGCGTGGACCGGGCCCCGAGCGCGACGATCACTCCGGCGGCGCTTGCGGCGCTGATCCAACGGGCGAGTCCCCTGATCATCGATGTCGGCAACTCGGCAGACTACGTGCGGTCCCATGTGCCGGGGGCTCGGTGGTGCCTGCGCTCGGCCCTCGCCAGCGTTGCATCCGGCTCGCCTCTCGTTCTCACGAGCGAGGACGGTGTCATGGCCCGGCTGGCCGCCCGGGACCTGGCGGAACTGGGCGGCAAGGATGACCTGGTGCTGGAGGGCGGCACCGCCGCCTGGCGCGAGGCGGGTCTCCCGGCCGAGAGCGGGCCAACCCGCCTGCTCTCGCCGCGCGACGATCTCTGGCTCGCCTCGTCCGAGCGCCCGGGAGACCAGCGGGCCAATGTCACGGCGTACCTGGAGTGGGAAACATCGCTCCTGGACACCATCGAGCGCGGCGGCTTCGTGCCGTTCCGCAATCTCCTGTGGAACGAGCCCACACGGACGCCGGAGCCACGATCATGATGCGGAGACATTCGTGGCCGTCCGGACACTGGGGCTGGCTGATCCCCGTGACGCACAAGCACGGGATCCGGTCAGGGCGCATGGTCTACGTCGGCGGCCAGGTGGACAAGGACATCAAGGGACTTGTCCTGCATCATGACGACCTCAAGACGCAAACTCGCGTGGTGGTGAATCACATCCGCACCGTGCTCGCGGATCTCGACATCGACCTCGACGACATCGTCAAGCTCGTGGCGTTCTACGTGAACGACGGCCGCGTCGACGAGGACGCCTTCCTCACGGACCTTCGTTCCCAGCTCGGCGAGGGGCCCGCGCCGGCGCTCACGACCGTGCCGATCCCCTACCTCGCATATCCGGGCATGCTGGTCGAGATCGAGACGATCGCCATGAGGGGTGAGGATCAGAGTCGGCCCCGGCGAACCGTGAGCGCGCCGCCTGGGCACTGGCGACTGGCCGGCCCGTTCTCGCAAGGTGTCGCCTGCGGCAACATGATCTTCGTCAGCGGGCAAGTGGCGCGGGATCCATCAGGGAAGGTCCGCCATCCGGGCGATCTGGCCCGCCAAACGACCGATGTTCTCGAACAGGTCGGACGGATTCTCTCGGAGCACGGCGCCACCTTGGACGATGTTGTCAAGATCAACAGCTACTATGTCGCGGACGCCGAGAGCTCGGGAGCGGCCTGGCGCCGGAGCATCGACGCGTGCCGCGCCTTCTTTCGCGCCCCGGGCCCGGTGGTGACCGGCGTTCCTCTCCGATGGCTCCCGGATGGCCTCGTCATCAAGACCGACGTCATCGCTATGATGGGCGAGGATGGCCGGGCGCTCGCGCGCCGGACCGTGCCGGGAGACGGCCAGGTCTCGTCGCTCCTGCCGCCGCCGTTCAGCCGAGCCTTGCAGTGCGGCGAGATGATCTACGTGAGCGGACAGATCTCCGCGGACGCGAGCGGGATCGTGCTCGATCCCAGCGGGCTGGTGCCCCAGACCCATACCGTAATGGGCACGATCAGGACCCTCCTGGCAGGATTCGGCCTTTCGATGGACGAGGTGATCAAGGTCAACACGTACTACAAGACCGGGGGGACCGCGGAGGACCTGAATGCCAACCTGCGGATCCGCTCCGCGTGCTTCACGGAGCCCGGGCCCGCCACGACGGGCATCTCGCTGCCTGCTCTCACCGACCCCGGAGTGGCGATCACCGTGGAAGTCACGGCGATGCCGCGCTGAGGGCACCGGACCCACCGCGCGGCGTCGCACCTCGAAACTCTCCAACCTCGAGACCGGAAGCCTCGGCTAGCCTCCGCGGTCGGGCGCCGCCTGGCGCGCCCGCAGCCTTTTCACCCTACGGGTGATCAGCGGCGGTGGCGTGAGTCGACTTTCGCCCGAGCCCCCGCCCCAGTTCGAGGATGATCAACCAGGCCACCGGCAGCAGGATCAGCATCGAGGAGACCGCGGCGATCGTCGGATCGATCTGGTTGCGAATGTCCTCCCACATCTTGAGGGGCAGGGTCTGGACGTGCACGCCACTGATGAACATCGTGATGACGACCTCATCGAAGGAGTGGATGAACGCAAACACCGCGCCGCTGATCACGCCCGCGCGGATCAGCGGGAACGTTACGCGGCGAAACGTCAGGAAGGGGCCCGCCCCTAGGCTCATGGCAGCGCGCTCCAGCGAGCGGTCGAAGCCGGCGAGCGTCGCGCTCACGATCACCACGACGTAGGCGATGGAGCCGATCGTGTGTCCGATGACGAGCCCAAGGAAGCGGCCGATCAGGTCCCACTGCGCGAGCAGGCCGTAGACGGCGACGCCGATGACGATGGGGGGGACGATGATCGGTGAGATGATGAGGCTCACGACGAGCGTCCGTCGGCCGAGCCGCCCCCGCAGGATGCCGTACGCGGCCAGCGTGCCGAGAACAGTGGACACGAGCATGGTGACGACGGCGACCTGGAGGCTCAGCAGCGTGGCGAGGAGCCACGGCGGCTGGCCGAAGTACGACGCATACCATTTGAGGGACCACCCGGGCGGAGGAAACGCGAGAAAGTCTCCGGCGCTGAGCGAGAGCGGCACGACGACGAACGTCGGCAGGATCAGGAAGAAGAACACGGCACCTGCGTAGAGGTCGAGCACCAGAGCACCACGCCCGCTGCCGCGGACCTCGCGTCCCACCTGACGTTCGAAGCGGCGGCGGCGCCCGGCACTCACCCAAGCGTCCAGCCAGTGCGCGACCGCGGCGATGGGCGCGGCTCGCGTCAGGCGCCCCCTCCATCGGTCCCCGCGAGGGCGTCGGTCGCCCGCCTTCTCGTCCCACGTCACCGCCGTGTCCGCTTGGCTCACGCTTTCGGAGGCCACCAGCAAGGACATACCGCTCACCCGCCCGACGAACCCGAACCCGCCGAGCGTGACGGCCAACAGGATGACGGCCGCGGCCGCGGCAAACCCCCAGTTCACGAGCTGCGTGATCTGCGACTCGATCAGCATCGCGATCATGGAGTCCCGCAAGCCGCCGAGCATGGCGGGGGTGATGTAGAAGCCGAGCGCGATCAGGAACACGAGCACGGAGCCGCTCCGCACGCCGGGCAGGCTTAACGGCAGGAACACGCGGAGGAATGTTCTGAGGGGCCCGGCGCCCAGAGTCTGGGCCGCCCGCGGCAGCGCGCGGTCGATGCCGATCATGACGCTGTAGAGCGGGAGGATCATGAGCGGCAGCAGCACGTGCACCATGCCCACGTGGACGCCGATGGCGCTGTAGAGCAGCGGGAGCGGCGTCTCGATGAGCCCGGCCTTGAGGAGGAGCGAGTTGATGACTCCCTTCGGCCCGAGCAGCACCATCCACGCGTAGGTCCGCACCAGGAAGCTCGTCAGGTACGGCACGATGACCAGGAGCAGGAGGACGCGCCGCCGTCGCCCGCTCACGCGCGACAGGACGTAGGCCGTCGGATATCCGAGGGCCAGGCAGCAGAGGGTGACGGTGAGGCTCACGCGGAAGGTGCGCGTGAGGATCCGCAGGTAGGCCGGCTCCGTGAAGAAGTCGCGATAGTGCGCCATGCTCCACCGCGGCGCCTCGACGCTCACGAGGAGCAGCCGGACGAGGGGGAAGGCATAGAACACCAGCAGGAACGCCACGGCGGGCAGGACCAGGAGCCCGACGCTCCCCCACCGTCGCGAGGTGGAGGCCACCAGAACATGGCGTCGCCCCGGCGTCGCGTCGAGCGCTCGGGGCGACGCCGCCATGTCTACTGGACCGTCCACCGGTTCCAGCGCTCGATGATCAGCTCGAGGTTGCTCTTGCCTCCCGGGCCGATCTCGGCGTACCAGTCCTCGTTGCGATGAAACTGTTTCTTCAGATTCGCAGGATACGTCGGGAGCTGCTTGGCCGTCTCCGGCTTGATGTATTCGAAGGCCGCCGCGTTCGTCGGCCCATAGGGAATCAGCTCGCTGAAGGCGCCCTGGCGGTTAGCCCGCGTCGCGAACTCGATGAACTTCTGCGCGTTCTGCGGGTTCGGTGCTCCGTTCGGGATGACCCAATAATCAAGCTGGAGCTTGCCCTGGTTCCACTCGATGTCCAGCGGCATGCCCTTCTTCTGCAGGTTGCCGATCCGGCCGTTGAAGACGTCGCCGATCGTGACCACCTTGTCCGCGAAGAGCTGCTGGCCTTCCGCCCCTTCCTTCCACCACGTGGTGACGGAGGGGCGGATCTTGTCGAGGCTCTTGAAGGCGCGATCGACGTCCATCGGATACAGCTTGTCCATCGGCACGCCGTCGGCGAGGAGCGCCTCCTCGTAGGCGCCCGTGCCGTAGACGCCCGCTCGGAGCGTACGCGGTCCAGGAAACTTCTTGGCGTCCCAGAATTCGGCCCACGTGGTCGGACGCTTGCCGGGCGGGAATTTCTGGTTGTCGAAGGCCATGATGTACGAGAAGTATGCCGCGCCCACGCCGTAGGGCTGCTTGGAGAGATCGTCGATCTTGTTGAGCTCCGCCTTCTTGTAGATGCTGTAGTCGATCTTCTCGAGATAGTTCGCCTTCACCGCGCTCAGGTAGTGCAGCCGCGGAATGTCGGCGACGTCCAGCTCCACCTTCTTGCTCTCGACCATGAGCTTCAGCTTGGCGATCGACATCCAATCGCGCACGGCCACGACCTTGATGCCGGTCTCCTTCTCGAACGGCGCCACGTAAGCCTCGAAGTTGGCGTCGGCCCAGTCGCCGCCGCCGATCTGGACGACTACCTTGCCTTTGTCCTGGCCGACGGCGCCTTCGGGGGCGACGAGAAGACCGACGACCACGGGCCCCAGCAGGGCTATCCCCACCAGTGCCGCCACCGTTCCCGCGTGTCTCCGCATGGGTTTCTCCTGGTTAGTGTGTGTGCACGACTCGGAGGTCCGCCATCGACCAGCCCACGGTCACGCGCTCGCCGGCGCGAAGGCCGGCGACGTCGGCCCCCGCCTGCTGCTGGGCCACGAGGACCTGGCCACGCAGCCGCACCTGGTATTTGCGCGTCGCTCCGATGTAGACCACTTCCTCGATCACGCCGGCCCACCACTGGGGCGCGGTCGGGTCAGGGACCGCCGCCGCTCTGGTCGACGCGCCGGCGGGAGCGAGCCGCACCCGCTCCGGGCGAAGGGCCAGCGTCACGCGCGTGCCCTCCGCTCCCGCTTCGCCGACGAGAGACACGTCGAGTCCGTCGTCGGTCACCGCGGTCGCGATACCGTCCTGGACACTCCGCACGGTAACCTCGAGAAAGTTCGACTGGCCGATGAAGTCGGCGACGAACCGATCGATCGGACGCTCGTAGAGGTCCTCGGGCGGTCCGAGCTGGACGACGCGCCCGTGGCGCATGACGACGATGCGATCCGACATGGTCAGCGCCTCTTCCTGGTCGTGGGTGACGTAGATCACCGTGAGCTGGAGCTCCCGCTGGATGTGCTTGATCTCCAGCTGCATCTGCTCGCGCAGCTTCTTGTCGAGCGCGCCGAGCGGCTCGTCCATGAGCAGGACCGGTGGACGGTAGGCGAGCGCGCGCGCGAGCGCCACGCGTTGTTGCTGGCCACCGGAAAGCTGCGCCGGGAAGCGCGCGCCATAGCCCGGGAGATGCACACGATCCAAGGCCTCCGCCACGCGCTGGTTGGTCTCGGTTCTCGTGGCCCCGCGCGTGCGAAGGGGGAAGGCGACGTTGTCGTAAACGGTCATGTGCGGGAAGAGGGCGTAGTGCTGGAACACCATGCCGAGGTTGCGGCGGTACGGGGGCACGCGCGTGAGCGGCCGGCCGTCGAGCATGATCTCCCCGGCCGTCGCGGACTCGAAGCCGGCGATCATCATGAGGGTCGTGGTCTTGCCGGAGCCGCTCGGTCCGAGCAGCGTCAGAAACTCCCCGGGCGCCACCGTGAGGGAGACACCGTCGACGGCGATCACCGGCCCGAAGGTCTTCGACACACGGAGGAGCTCGAGCGCGGCGCCTGTGTGAATGTCCCGGCTGGTCATCGTCGGAACCGACTCCGCGTGCCCGCTTGCTCAGCAAGGACTCACAGATGCCGTCGTCATCGCGGCAATCCTGCCAGATCCGCCAGGGCTCGTCAAAGCCGAAAGCCATCGTGAGCCCGACGGAGACGCCGCAGATGACCTACGAGATCGGCGCAGCTCCAGTCTGCGCGTTGAGGCGTGAACGACGCTCCGGTAGCGCGTGACCTTCGTCATACGGTAGGATGCGCCGCGGACCATGCGACACACGCCCAAGGAAGTCGATCTCGCGCCTCTTCTCCGGCCCCGTTCGGTTGCGGTGCTCGGCGCATCGGATCGTCCCTCGCCCGGCCGGATGATCATCGAAAGCCTGGACTGCTTCGGATTCCCTGGCCCCGTCTACCCGATCAATCCGAACCGCGAGACGCTCTTCGGCCGGCCGTGCTATCCCTCGATCGACGAGCTGCCGGAACCGGTCGACGTGCTCGCGGTGGGCGTCAACCACACGCGTGTCATCGAGCAGATGCAGGCGGCGGCCCGGCGTGGCGTGCGCGCGGCGATCATCTTCGACGGCGGCTTTGCCGAGCGCGGGGAGGAAGGACAGCGCCGCCAGGAAGAGCTGACGGCGATCTGCCGCGAGGCGGGGATCGCGCTGTGCGGCCCCAACTGCATGGGCGTCGTGAATCCCCACGCGAGGAGCTCGATCTACATCCAGACTCTCCGCGATCCCGCGCGGCTCGCCGGCAACGTGGGGCTCGTCTCGCAGAGCGGCTCGATCATGATCTCGCTGCTCGCCGACTGCCGGCGCTTCGGATGGAGTCAGGCCATCTCGTCGGGCAACGAGGCGGTGCTGACGGCGGTGGACTTCCTCGATTACCTGATCGACGATCCGGCCACGCGCATCATCGCGCTGTTCCTCGAATCCGTGCGCGAGCCCGATCGCTTCATCGCGGCCCTCGACCGCGCCGCGGACCGCGGGAAACCGGTCGTGGTGCTGAAGGTCGGCCGATCCGAGCGCGCGCGCCGCGCCATCACGAGCCACACCGGCGGCCTCGCCGGCGAGGCG
>DATGCY010000341.1:0-3504 GCA_035311385.1 Candidatus Methylomirabilota bacterium | reverse complement strand
GATCCAGGATCACCCGCACGCCGACGCCGCGGGCGTGGGCGAGGGCGAGGGCCTTGGCGATGGGCGCGGAGGTGAAGGAGTAGGCCTGCACGAGGACGCTCGTCCGGGCCGCATCGAGAGCCTCGACCACGGCCGTGGTCGCCCCGTGATTCGGCGAGAAATACACGTGCCAGCCGGGCTCCGGCTCGCTCCGGGCGACAACCGCCGGCCCGAGGCCGGTGGCAAAGAAGGCGAGGATCAACAGCCAGCACGTCCGGCCTCGAGCATCGGTGCGCATCATCGCGGCAAGTATCCCAGACGATACAGGCTAAGCCCAAGCTTTGGGCTACCACGCCGCCGAAGTTGGGCGACGGCGACGACAGATCGGGTACGATACTTGCCACGTCGACGACGTCCATCGGACGGAGGCGACGACCAGATCGGCATCCGAGGAGGTAGGCATGAGCGACGAGATCCAGGTGGAGCGCGCCGGCGGCATCGCCACGGTGATCCTCAACCGGCCCAAGATGCGCAACGCGGTCAGCCTCGCCATGTGGGGCGAGATCGCCGACGTCACCGAGGGCCTGTCCAAGGACGATGCGGTGCGGGCCGTTGTCTACCGCGGGGCAGGCCGCGATGCCTTCGCGTCCGGCGCGGACATTTCCGAGTTCAAGGAGAACCGTAAGGACACCGAGACGGCACTCGCCTACAACAAGAAGACCGAGGCCGCCTACACCGCGATCCGGCTCTGTCCCAAACCCACGGTGGCCATGGTGTTCGGCTTTTGCATGGGCGGAGCCATGGCCCTGGCCATGGCCTGCGACCTCCGCTTCGCCGCCGGCGGATCCAAGTTCGGCATTCCCGCCGCCAAGCTCAGCATCATCTACGGACTGGACCCGGTGCATCAGCTCGTGGATCTGGTCGGTCCCGCCTACGCCAAGGACATTCTCTACTCCGGCCGCACCCTCGATGCTCCGGAAGCGCTCCGCATCGGCTTCATCCAGCGCCTCCTCCCCCCCTCCGAGCTCGAGGCTTACACCTACGACTACCTCCGCACCGTGGCTGACAATGCACCTCTGTCCATCCGTGGGACCAAGGCGCAGGTGCAGGCCATCTTCGAAGGCGTCAACGAGACGCATCGCCGGAAGCTCTTCGACATGGGGATCGAGACGTTCAACAGCCAGGACTATGCGGAAGGCACGCGCGCCTTCCTCGAGAAGCGCAAGCCGGTCTTCAAAGGGAAGTAGTCCTCTGCGCATCGCCGTTCTCTCCTCCACGCCCGCCAATGCGCGGGAGGGGAGTGGCACCTTCGTCGGCATCGTGGGACTGCGGCGGGGGCTCGAGGCACTTGGGCACCGGCTCGACGTCCGACCGCTGCGCGTCCGCACCGGCTTTCACACCCTCGATCGCTGGCTCTACAACGCAGGCGTCGCGCTCCGGCCGCCTCGGGAGGCGGACCTCGTCTACGGCGTCGATCTCGACGGCTTTCTCTTCGGACGAAGGCGCCACCGGCCCCCTCTCGCGGTGAGCCTCAAGGGCGTCATCGCCGACGAGCTCAAGAACGAGCACGGGATGACCCGTGCGCTCCTCTCGATCCAGGCGTGCTGGGAGCAGAAGAACACCGAACGTGCCGACCTCGTGATCGCCTCCAGCCGCTACTCCTGCGAGGTCGCCCGTCGCGAGTACGGCGTGGCGGAGGAGAAGCTCGCCCCCGTCCCCGAGCCCATCGACCTCGCGGAGTGGGATCGCCGCTTCGCCGCGGCGCGGCGGCGCCCTCCGGCTGGTCCGGTGATCTTGTGCGTCGCTCGGATGTACCCGCGCAAACGCATCGTCGACCTGCTGGAGGCGGCCGCCCTTCTCCGCTCGCAGGCATCCGGCGTCCAGGTGCGGATCGTCGGCAAAGGACCCGAATGGGAAGCCGTCCGCGCACGGCACGCCCGGCTCGGCTTGGGCCAGACAGTGGCGCTGCTGGGCGATGTCACGCGCGAGCAGCTCGCCGAAGAGTACGTCAACGCCACTATCTTCTGCCTCCCGTCGGTGCAGGAAGGCTTCGGCATCGTCTTCCTCGAGGCGATGGCCGCGGGCCTTCCCGTGGTTGCCTGTCGCGCCGCGGCCATCCCCGAGGTGGTAGAGGATGGGGTCACCGGCGTGCTGGTGTCGCCCCGCGACCCCGCCGGGCTCGCGTCCGCCCTCGCAGCATTGCTCTCGAGCCCGCCACGCCGCCAAGCCCTCGGCGAGGCGGGACGTCGGCGCGTCGTCCTCTTCACCCCGGATCGGGTCGCGGCGCGTTTCCTGGAAGCGGTAAGATTGATCCAGGAAAGGGGACAGCCTCGATGAGCGACGGCCACGTCTATGCGACGCGGAAGTTCACGTTCTCTTCCGCACACCGGTACGGGCGGGCAGAGTGGAGCGACGCCGAGAATCGGCGGGTTTTCGGAAACCTCACGGTTGCCCACGGTCACAACTACGTGCTCGAGGTGACCATCAAGGGACCCATCGATGCCCAGACGGGCATGGTCATGGACCTGGCCGAGCTCAAGCGGGTGGTCTCGGACGCCGTCATCCAGCGCTTCGACCATGCCGACCTGAACGTAGACCCCTTCTTCGCTCCCGGCACGATTCCCACCACGGAGAACATCGTGCGCGCGGCCTGGGACCTGCTCCAGCCCAAGCTCGGCCCAGAACGCCTCTGGCGTCTCCGGCTGTGGGAAGATCCGACCTTCTACGTCGAATACTTCGGATGAGCGCACTCGAGCTGACGCGGCGATATCACTTCAGCGCAGGACACCGGCTCGAGAATCCTTCCTTTACTCCGGAGGAGAACGAGCGGATCTACGGGCAGTGTTACCGGCAGCACGGGCACAACTACCAGGTCGAGGTGACGGTGGCGGGCGCCCTCGATCACATGACAGGTATGGCGGTGGACCTGGGCGCCCTGGACACCGCGGTCAAGCGACTGATCCTGAACGCCGTGGATCACTACGATCTCTCGAGCACGGTCGCGGCCCTCCGCGGGGTGCCGACCACGGGCGAGAACCTCGCCCGCGCCTTCTGGGAATGGCTGGAGCCGACCTTGCCGGCGGGCAGCCTGCGCCGGCTCGTGGTCGTGGAAACCGACAACAATACTTTCGAGTACCGCGGCGCCGCCGCGAGGTGACGTGTATGGACGAGCTGATCCGGGAACTGCTGAAGGAGATGGGCGAGGATCCATCGCGGGAGGGCCTGGAGAAGACGCCCGCGCGCGTGGCCAAGGCCTGGGAGTACCTCACCTCGGGCTATCGACAGGACATACACGATGTTCTGAACGAGGCGCTCTTCTCCGAGGAGTACGACGAGATGGTGGTAGTCAAGGACATCGACTTTTACTCGATGTGCGAGCACCATCTCCTGCCCTTCTTCGGCAAGTGCCACATCGCCTACATGCCCTCGAAAAAAATCGTCGGCCTGTCGAAGTTGCCGCGCCTCGTGGAGATGTTCGCGCGGCGCTTGCAGGTACAGGAACGGCTCACCACCCAGATCGCCAAT
>DATGCY010000340.1:0-10922 GCA_035311385.1 Candidatus Methylomirabilota bacterium | reverse complement strand
TCCACGCGCGGGTTCTTGTAATGGGCGAAGTTGCGGCCCTTCCACTGGCTCGAGTGCCAGATGGTGTAGGCGAAGGGGTCGGGATCGTGATGGTTGGTCCAGTTCACCACGATGCCCTCGAACTCCGAGGCGAAGAGCTTCTTGACGAACGTCGGCCAGTCCAGCGGCTCGAGCTGCACCTCGACCCCGACGCGCTTCAAGTACTCCTGGATGATGACAGCGGTGTCCTTCACGCTCTGATTGGCCTGGTCGTGGCGGACCGAGAAGCTGAAGCGCCTGCCGTCCTTGACCAGGATGCCGTCGGCGCCAGGCTTGAACCCGGCTTCCGTCAGGAGCGCCTTGGCTCGCGCCGGGTCGTAGGCATACGGCTTCACGCTCGGGTCGAAGGCCCAGCTGGACGGCGGGAACTGGCCCGTCGCGACGGCGGCGTAGCCCTGGAGCACCTCGCGCACGATGCTCGGCACGTCGACCGCGTGGTAGAGAGCGCGGCGAACGCGAACGTCCGTGAACGGCGCCAGGTCCTGCCGCCAGCCGAAGTAGGTGTACGAGGTGTTGTCGGCGACCAGCACCTTGAGGCTCGGCGTCTGCTTGAGGCGCGCCACTTCGGTCAGCGGCGGGTTCTCGATGAAGTCGACGCCGCCGGCGCGCAGCTCTTGCAGCAGCACCACGCCGTCGGGAATGATCCGGAAGATCAGCCGGTCGAGCGCCGGCCGCCCGCCGTGGTAGTCCGCGTTGGCCTCCATCACGAGGCGCTCGCCCCGCCGCCATTCGACGAGCTTGAAGGGGCCGGTCCCGACCGGGCGGCGATTGAACTCGGCCGTGTTGAGGTCGGCGCCCTTGAGAAGGTGCTCGGGCACGATCCCTGCCCGGGGATTGACCAGCACTGCCAGGAACGAACCCGACGGATAGCGAAGGCGGAAGCGCACGGTGTGGTCGTCGACGACCTCGATCGGACGCACGGCCAGCTCCTCGGGCTTCTTCGGATTCTCCTTAGCCGTCAGCTCCGGGAAGCCGGCGAGCGCGTCGAAGTAGGCGCGATGCGGCGTTGTGACCTTCGGGTCGAGAACCGAGTAGAACGTGAAGGCGACGTCGCGGGCGGTGAACGGCTTGCCGTCGTGCCACTTCACGCCGCGCTTGAGCTTGAACGTGTAGGTGAGGCCGTCGCGCGAGACCTCCCACGACTCGGCCAGGAGCGGCTTCACGTTGAGGCCCTGATCGAGCTCGACCAGGCTGTCGAACAGGGGCCACTCGGCGATGTACGACTGGCTGTCGGTGGCGACGACCGGGTTGAGCGACGTGGCGTCGCCGCTCAGACCGATGACGAAGTCCTTGCCGGCGGCGAGGCCCGATTGGGGCGTCAGGCCGATGACGGCGGCGAGCAACGCGATCAGGATGGCGTGGATCACGGCAGTCCTCCGTTCATGGGTGCGCCTCTCGAGCGCACGCACCACCTTCTATCACGGCGACTGGCCGCGCGCAGTGCGCGCTGCAGGCGGTCGCGGGGCTGGGGCCCCGCCCGCCGAGGCGCGGCTAGACAATAGTCGGATCCGATGCGTCGCGCAGCCCGTCGCCGAACAGGTTGAAGCCCAGCACGGTGACGAAGATGGCCAGGCCGGGGAACGTGGCGATCCACCAGGCCGAGGCCAGGAACTGCCGACCCTCGACGACCATGTTGCCCCAGCTCGGCAGCGGCGGCTGAGCCCCGAGCCCGAGGTAGCTCAGGCCCGACTCGATCAGGATCGTCTGGCCCAGCAGGAGGCTGGCCTGGACGATCACGATCGGCAGCGCGTTGACGAGCAGGTGGCGTCCGAGGATGCGCGCGTGACCGGCCCCGAGCGCCGCCGCGGCGTGGACGAAGTCTCGGTGGCGAAGGCTCAGGCACTCGCTGCGCACCACGCGCCCGACCGGCGCCCAGGTGACGAGCGCGATCACGAGCGCGGTGTTAGCGAGGCTCGCGCCGAAGAGCGCCACGACGATGAGGATCAGGAAGAGCGCCGGAACGGAGAGGAAGACATCGGCGGCGCGCATGATCGCGGTGTCGACGCCGCGGCCGAAGTAGCCGGCGACGCTGCCGACCGCGGTGCCCACGACGAGCGCCAGCGCAGTGGCGGCCAGGCCGATCTCGAGCGAGACGCGGCTGCCCCAGATTACCCGGCTCAGGACGTCGCGGCCGAAGCCGTCGGTTCCGAGCCAGTGCGCCGCGCTCGGCGGCTTGAGCCGGTTCAGCAGCGACTGCGCCGAGTAGCTCTCCGGCGCCAGGACCGGCGCCAGCGCGCCGGCCGCGACCATGACGGCGACCACGACGCCGCCGACGAGCCCGCGGTGATTGCGCGCGAACCGTCGCAGGGCCGACGGCCGTTCGGCGCGCGCCTCGGCGGTCACTGGTACGAGATCCGCGGATCGATCACGCAGTAGGCGAGATCGGTGATGAGGTTCGCGCCGATCACGACCGCGGCGACCATCAGGTTGACGCCCATGATCACCGGGTAGTCGCGCTCGAAGACGGCGCCCACGGCGAGGCGACCGATACCCGGCCACGCGAAGACGGTCTCGGTGAGCACCGCGCCGCCGACCAGGGTCGGCAACGAGAGGCCGACCACCGTCACGACCGGGATGAGCGCGTTGCGGAGCGCGTGGCGCCAGACGACGCGTCCGCCGCCGAGCCCCTTGGCGCGCGCGGTCCGGACGTAGTCCTGGCGCAGCACCTCGAGCAGGCTCGAGCGCGTGAAGCGCATGAACGACGCCATCTGGATCAGGCCCAGGGTCAGGGTGGGCAGGATCGCGTGGCGCACGCGCGCGGTCAGGTCGGCCTCGCGCCCGTACTCGCTGAGCCCCGAGGGCGGCAGCAGGTGGACGACCTCGGAGAAGAGGAGGATCAGCATGATCCCGAGCCAGAAGCTCGGGAACGACACGCCGACCAGCGCGACCGCCGAGCCCAGTGTGTCCCAGATCGTGCCGCGGCGGACCGCCGCGAGCACACCGAGCGGGACCGCGACGACCAAGGCCAGGGCGAGCGCGCCGAAGGTGAGCTGCACGGTCGGGCCGAGGCGGTCGAGGATCAGCGCCGAGACCGGATCGCCCGTCTTGAACGAGCGCCCGAGGTCGCCGCGCAGGGCCGCGCCGGCCCAGCCGAGATACTGCAGCGCGAGCGGCCGGTCGAGCCCCAGCCGCTGGCGGATCTGCGCGGCGGCTTCCGGCGAGAACTCGCCGCCGATCAGCACGGCCTCGGGCCCGCCCGGGGCCAGTCGCATGATCGTGAACAGCACGATCGAGACGCCGATGAGCATCAAGACGGCGAAGCCGACGCGCTTGAGGACGTAGGTTCTGAGCCCGGGCTCCATCGGTCAGCTCGTGCCGATTGCGGTGAGGCGCCGGATGAAGTCGTCGAGGAACCGGTTGTAGAGAATCGCAACCGGCAGGCCGACGATGAACCCTGCCGACATCAAGGCGCCCCAGGAGTAGACGTCGTGTTCGCAACCAAGAGCCCGGGGCTCGATCGAGGCATGGAGACCTCCGCCTCCGCGTCGTTGGAGGCCGGAGTATATCAGCGGGTCCTGGTCCAGAGCCAGATGCGATCCGGAATTCGGCGCATGGCCGGTACTCTCGGTGCATGACACGTGTACGCGACTGTCGCTCACGGTATGGAGCAAGGCCTGATTCGTTTGCTGAGCGTCAAGGACTCGAACCATGGACCCGCGGATCAAGAGTTCCGGCTCAGAACAACCTGAGCAGACCCAGGACGATCTAAGCCCATGTCAACGAGTAGCTGCTGTTCAGCTTGGGTCGTCACGGTGTCGCCTGGCGTGGTAGCAGCATGGTAGCAATACTCGCCCTTGTTGCGCTCGGCCTGAAAACAGGCCAGGGTGCGTCCATGGCAGGGACCTGGGCGCGCGTGGTGGTCTGGCTCATCGTCGCGAGCCTCGCGGTAGTCGCCTGCGTGCGTGACGCCACGCCGCCGGGTCCGATGCAGACCGCGGGCGGTCCGGAGCTCTCGCTGACGGGCCCGGTGTGGAAGTGGACGGGATCGCTTTTCAACGACGACACGCGCTGGACGCCCACCGATCCGAACGTGTACCACATCGAATTCACGCCGCAGGGCGCGGTGGCCATCCGGGCCGATTGCAACCGCGTGGCCGGGACGTACGCGAAAGACGGCCATCGTTTGACCATCGCGCTCGGGCCGTCCACCATGGTCGCCTGCCCACCGGGTTCGCTGGGCGGCGAATACCTCCGGCAGCTGGGCATGGTCTCCTCCTACCTGTTCCACGAGGGCAAGCTGGTGCTCGAGTTCAAGTTCGACAGCGGCACCATGACCTTCGTGCCCAGCGCGCCGGCCGGACTCGCCGCTACGACGTGGAAGGTCGTCAGCTACAACAACGGCAACGAGGCCGTCGTCTCGGTCGCCACCGGCACCGAGATGACACTATCCTTCGATGCCGGCGGCCGCGTGGGCGGTCTCGCCGGGTGCAACAACTACACGGGGTCCTTCGAGAGCGGCACCGGCACCCTGAGGGTGGGGGCGCTGGCCAGCACGCGCAAGCTGTGCGCGAGCCCGCCCAGCGTGATGGAGCAGGAGCGGAAATTCCTCGCCGCGCTCCAGAACGCCGCTACGTTCAAGATCGAGGGCAACCTGCTCTGGATCCGTGACCCCGGCGGCACCATACAGGTGATCGCGAGCCGATGACCGCCGGCTCCCAGAAGCCAGACGTGGACGCGCTCCTCGAGCTCATGTTCCGGCTGGGGCGCGCCTATCTCGCCTGCGGCGAGCAAACGGCGGAGGTGGAGCTGCTGCTCAGGCGCACCGACACCGCCTACGGCATGCGCAGGTCGCACGTGGTGACCCTTCCCACGGCCGTTTTCATCGCGCTCCACGACGGCCTGCAGGAGCGGGTGACCCTGGCCGAGAGCGAGCCCCAGACGCTGCGCCTCGACCAGATGGCGGACGTCTATGCCCTGGGCGAGGAGGCCCAGACCGCCTCGATGCGCGGCGGCACCTGGTGAGCGAGAGGCAGGTAGCGGAGGATCATCCGGCCAGGCGGCGCCCCCGCGGTCCTTGACCCCCTCAGAGCCTCCGGATAATCTCGGCACACTCATTCGACTCAGCGACCGGCCTGGATTGCCCAGAGAGGTCCCTCGCATGCAGTGTCCTCGGTGCCGGACTGAGAACCGCGCGGAGGCGCGATTCTGCCGTGAGTGCGGGGCAACATTCAGCGCCGTCTGTCCGATCTGTGACGCCAAGGTCGAGGCGGGGACGGCGCTTCCTCGGTGATCGACGCCTCGCCGTTTTCGTCCGAGCGCTTCGGGCGGCGTCCACCCATCCTGCAGGGCCGCTATGACCGCTGGCCGTTCCGATCGCCACCGCACAGCCTACACGGAGGTCCATCTGATGCCACGTCTGGTTTTCGCCATCATGGTCACCCTGAGCCTGTACCTGTTCGGGGCGGGGCGTGCCGTCGAGCCCGCTGCGGCCCAGGACACCCTGGTGATCGCTCAGGGCGCCGACATCACGACGCTCGATCCGACCCAAGCCACACAGATTCACAACCTGAATCTCTTCTACAATATCTACGACGCCCTGGTGACCTGGGACCCGAAGGACATTGGCAAGCTGATGCCCGAGCTTGCGGTCTCCTGGCGCAGCATCGATCCGCTCACGTGGCAATTCAAGCTCCGCGAGGGCGTAAAGTTCCATAACGGCGAACCATTCAACGCGGAGGCGGTCAAGTTTACGGTGGAGCGCCTCATCACCAAGGGCGTGCACCAGGTCTACGGCGGGTTCAGCACGATCGAGCGAGTCGACATCGTGAACCCCTACACCGTCAACATCGTGACCAGCAAGCCCGACCCAATCCTCGTCAAGCGCTTCGCCGGTTATGGCGGGCAAATGCTCCCGCCCCAGTACATCAAGCAGGTGGATTGGAAGACCTTCGCCATCAAGCCGATCGGTACGGGCCCCTACAAATTCGTGGAGTGGGTCAAGGATGATCGTGTCGTGCTGGACGCTAATCCCACCTACTGGCGCGCCGCGCCAAAGATCAAGAAGATTATTTGGCGGCCCATTCCCGACAACTTCGCACGGGTGGCCGCCCTCACGCGCGGCGAGGCTCAACTCATTACCAAGGTGATTCCGGACCTTGTCGCGCAGGTGGAGAAGGCCGGCTGCTGCCGCGTCGAGCACACCCTCACCAACCTGGTCACCGTGTACCTCATCAATGCCCAGAAGGGCCCGCTGGCCAACACGAAGGTGCGCCAGGCGCTCAACTACGCCGTCGACAAGGACAAGATCATCAAGGAGCTCTACAAGGGCTACGCGATCCCGATCGGGAGCGGCATCCCCAACACGGACTTCGGTTACAACCCCAAGATCAAGCCCTATCCCTATGATCCAGCGCGAGCCCGGCAGCTATTGGCCGAGGCGGGTTACGCCGCCGGGGTCGACGTCGACATCCAGAGTGGTAATGGCATTCATCTGAACGACCGTCAGCTCACGGACGCGGTGGCCCTCATGCTGCAGGCCGTGGGGTTCCGGCCCAAGGTCGGCGTGCTCGAGCCATCACAACGGAGCCAACTCCTCCGGACCAACAGCTTCCCGGGGCTGCTCCTCGCCGATCCAGCCAGCACGACCTACGACACCGACGGCGTCCTCTGGCGGCTGCGTGGACCGGGCGGCATCGCCGCCCAGCTCTGGCCGGGCACCTACGAGGGCACCCACCTCTACCAGATCATGGAGGAAGCTCGTTTTACCCTCGACAGCCAGAAGCGGCTTCGGAACTACCAGGAAGCCGCCCAGATCTGGCATGACGAAGCGCCCGAGCTCTTCCTCTTCCAAGGGGAGCTGATCGACGCGGTCCGCAACGAGGTGAAGTATCAAGCACGGGGTGATCAGCGAATCATTGTCTACGACATCTCCTACCGGTGATCCCATCGCTCGGTCCCCAGCGGTCCCGAGCGAACGCCGGGGACCGAGCGTGAGCACCCGTGCGTGACTTCCTCCTCGCCAAACTGTGGCACACCGTGATTGTGGTGTTCTGCGTGCTCACGCTGGTCTTCGTGGTGCTCCACCTCACCGGCGATCCGGTGATGATGCTGCTGCCACCTAACGCAAGCCGGGAGGAGATCGACGCGCTTAGCCGTACCCTCGGCCTCGACCAGCCCGTGATCGTCCAGTACGGCCGCTTCCTCACCCGGGTGATGCGCGGTGACTTCGGCGTCTCGCTGCAGCACCAGCAGCCGGCGATGGGGCTCGTCATCGAGCGGCTACCCGCCTCGATGCTTCTGGCAACAAGTGCGCTCGGGCTCGCGCTGGTGGTAGCACTGCCCCTCGGCATCGTGGCTGCCTCGCGACGCGGCACCGCGCTCGACCATCTCGCGGTCGGACTTGCCGTGCTCGGCCAGTCCGCGCCGATCTTCTGGACTGGCTTGATGCTGATGCTCCTCGGGGCCGTGATTCTCAAGCTGCTCCCCACCTCGGGCTATGGCGACTGGCAGCACCTCGTCCTGCCGGCCTTGACCCTCGCCAGCTATCCGATGGCGGCGATGGCGCGCTTGGTGCGGGCGGGGATGCTCGAGGTGCTCGATAGTGACTACGTCCGCACCGCCAGAGCCAAGGGCCTCCCTGAGCGGGCCGTCGTGCTCAAGCACACGCTCAAAAACGCGGCGATGCCGATCGTCACGGTGGTCGGGCTGCAATTCGGCTTGCTGCTGGGCGGAGCGATCGTCTGCGAGATGATCTTCTCCTGGCCGGGTGTGGGCCGGCTGATGATCTTCGCCATCTACAACCGGGACTTCCCGCTGGTGGAGGCGGCGGTGTTCGTGCTGGCGATGGTCTTCATTCTAGGCAATGTCTTGGTGGACCTCTCCTATGCGTGGCTCGACCCGCGGGTCAAGCTCCAAGCCTGATGCGCCGGCTGCGCGTGCCCTCGCTGCTGCTACTGGCCGCAGCCCCGGTCGCGGCCGCCGTCGTCTGTGCGGTCCTGGCTCCCCAGCTCGCCCCATACAACCCGACCACGGGCGATCTCGCGGCACGCTTGGAGCCCCCCGCGTGGATGGCGGCGGGCAGCGCCCGGCATCTCTTCGGCACCGATCAGCTCGGGCGCGATATTTTGAGCCGCATCATCTTCGGCGCACGCGTCTCGCTCCTCGTGGGCGTGGTTTCGGCCTTCCTTGGCGGCACGGTCGGACTTGCCCTCGGGATGCTCGGCGGATACTTTCGCGGCCGCGCGGACTCCGTGATCGCCAAGCTGATCGACGTACAGCTCGCCTTCCCCTTCCTCCTTTTCGCGATCACCGTCATCGCCGTCCTGGGCCCGAGCTTGCCAAATCTGCTTGTGATCCTGGCCCTCAGCGGCTGGGTAACCTATGCGCGCGTCGTGCGGGGCCAGACACTCAGGCTGCGCGAGACCGAGTTCATCCAGGCGGCACGCGGCCTCGGCTGTCCCGCCTGGTGGATTCTGCTGCGCCATGTACTGCCCAACGTGGTGTCCTACGCGCTCGTGATCATGACGACCGAGATCGGCCGGCTGATCGTGCTCGAGTCGACGCTGAGTTTCTTGGGACTCGGTGTCCCGCCGCCGACGCCGAGCTGGGGCATGGCGCTAGCGGACGGCAAGGAGTATCTGATTAATGGATGGTGGCTCGCCACGTTCCCTGGGGTGGCCATCATGCTGATCGTGCTGTGCATGAACGTCCTGGGCGACGGCGCTCGCGACCTCCTCGAGCCGCGGCTTCGCGGCCGTGGATGAGCTGCGCCCCAGATGGAGACTCTCGATGAGCGGATACCTGGCCGGCCTCGAATGCAGCCGCTGCACCGCCTACTATCCCGGCGACTCGGCACGCGCGCTCTGCGAGTGTGGGAGCACGCTTCTGGCCCGGTACGACTTGGCCGGCATCCGCAAAGCCGTGACGCCGGCGGACATCGCCCGCCGGGCGCCCACCATGTGGCGCTACCGCGAGCTGCTTCCCGTGCGCGACGACGCGGCCATCGTGACCATGGGCGAAGGCTTCACGCCGATGATCCCGGTGCCGACGGCGGCGCGCGAGCTCGGGGTCGGTGAGCTCTGGGTCAAGGACGAGGGGCTCAACCCCACCGGGACCTTCAAGGCTCGCGGCGCCTCGGCGTCCATTTCGCGGTGGCGGGAGCTCGGGGTCACGCGGTTCGCTCAGCCTACGGTGGGCAGCGGCGGTCACGCGTGGGCGGCCTACGGGGCGCGGGCCGGCGTGGAGATTCACACCGCCTTGCCGGTCTCATGCCCTGAGCTCGGCTGGAAGGGAAGCCTGAGCAACGGGGCCCACGTCTATCGCGTGGACGGCACCGTGGGCGACGTCTTCCGCATCCTGACCGAGGCAGCTGCCCGCTACGGCTGGCTCCCCGCCGGGGCCGGCCGCGAGCCCTACCGCTTCGAAGGGAAGAAGACGATGGGGGTCGAGATCATCGAGCAGCTCGGCTGGGACATCCCCGATGCCATTCTCTATCCGACGGGCGGAGGCGTCGGCATCATCGGCATGTGGAAGGTCTTCGATGAGCTCGAGCAGCTCGGCTGGATCGGCAGTGAGCGGCCCCGACTCGTTTCCGTGCAGGTGACCGGCGGTGCGGTGGTCAAGGCCTTCCACGAGGGCCTCGAGGAGTGCCGCGGTGCCCAGCACGTCAACACAATCGCCCCGGGCATCATGGTGGTGAAGCCGTTCTCGGACTATCTGATCCTGCGCGCCCTGCGCGCGACCAAGGGCTGGGCGGTAGGTGTGCCCGACGAGGAGAGCCTGCACTACATGAGCTGGATCAATCGCCATGAGGGCCTGCTTCTCTCCCCCGAGGGGGCAGCCACGATCGCAGCAGTCCGCCGCATGGTGCGCGAGGGCGAGCTCGGTCCTACCTCACGGGTGGTGGTCTTCAACACGGCAACCGGTCTGCGGTATCCGCACCTCATGGACGGGCCGGTCCCGGTCATTCTGGGGTCCGGAACGATCGACGACGCGGCGGTTGCTCGAGCGAGCCGTGCGATCGGGGGCGCGACCCGCTAAGGTTTGCGAGAGGCCCGGCGGGAGCGCACGTCCTACCCCCGATCGTCGGCGCTGTTCATGACGGGAGGGGGCGTCAACCTCGATCGGTCCCGCTAATTGCTGATCAGCGGGGCGGAATTTACGTCTCATTGGTGCCCAATCGGTGCCAAGACGAACGATGGATGAGTTCGCTGACCGACGAGCAGCAGCTTTGAATCGATAACCCAATCGGTGCCCGATTGGTCCCAACTGCGTCTCCGAGTTGCAGCCTGTAATTCACATAGAGCCGACGACGGGATCTTGCGGGACCGAGGCAGTTTGAAGACGACCAGCGCGCCGCGCGCGTCGTCCCAGAGCGCGAGGGTCGGTGAGGGTGCCGCCCACGTCGACGCCGATCGCCCGCACCGCGCCTCCCTTCGAGTCCGTTGAGTGTACACTGCGGCCCAGCCATGAAGGTCTATGCCTTCGATCTCCTGCCCTGGCCCCACCTCTCGCAGCCGTCCTACTATCCCGACCCAAACGCGCTCTTCGACCCGGCGCGGGGCACGCGGGTCTACGCCGAGCATCTCGACCAGATGGCCCTGTACGAGGAGTACGGCTTCGACGCCGTCTGCATGAACGAGCACCACAGCAAGCCATACGGGCTGATGCCGTCCCCCAACCTGATCGCGGCGGCGCTGACCCAGCGGACGAAGCACATCAGGATCGGCATCCTCGGCAACCTGCCGGCGCTGCACGGCCACCCCGTGCGGCTGGCCGAGGAGATCGCCATGCTCGACTGCATGTCGGGCGGGCGGGTCATCTCGGGGTTCGTCCGCGGCGTGCCGCAGGAGTACCTGGCCCTGAGCATTCCGCTGGGCGAGGCGCGCGACCGGCTCAACGAGGCGTGGGATCTGATCATCAAGGCCTGGACGACGCACGAGCCG
>DATGCY010000339.1:0-2373 GCA_035311385.1 Candidatus Methylomirabilota bacterium | reverse complement strand
CGCGGGCAGAGTGCGGCTGCACCATCGCCGTTCCCGCCGATCGCCGATTATGCGTTCCTATCCAATTGTCACACCGGCGCGCTCGTGGCACCCGATGGGGCGATCGACTGGCTCTGCGTGCCCCGCTTCGACGCGCCTAGCATGTTCGGCAGCTTGCTCGACCGGGAGGCCGGAAGGTTTCGGTTCGGGCCCTTTGGGATCAACCATCCCACGACGCGAATCTACGAGCCGGGGACGAATGTCCTAGCCACGACGTGGAAGTCGCCGTCCGGCTGGATTCTCGTCCACGACGCGTTGACGATAAGCCCCCGGGATCACGAGGACAAGATCACACCGCACACCCGCCCTCCCGCGGACTACGACGCCGACCATCTGCTCGTGCGAACGGTCCACTGCCTCGAGGGCAGGGTCGAGGTCGAGCTCACCTGCGAGCCCGTCTTCGACTACGGGCAAGCGCCGGCGAAATGGAGCGCAGTCGACGGCGAGCGCCATGCGGCCGATGCGAGCGGCGCGGGGCAAACGATCCGTCTCTACTCCGATCTGGCTCTGGGCATCGAGGGTAGCCGCGTTCGGGCGCGCCACTTCCTGGAGCGGGGCGACCGAGCGTATTGCGCGCTCTCCTGGGCGGAAGGATTCGTGGCACCGCAGGACGCCGACGAGGCCGAGGCACGAATCGCGGCCACGGTTCGGTACTGGCGCGCCTGGCTCGGCGGAGCCCGCATTCCCGACCACAGCTATCGCGACCAGATCCAGCGGTCCGCGCTCACCATCAAAGGACTGACCTACATGCCGACCGGTGCCGCGGTCGCAGCTCTCACGACCTCCCTCCCAGAGACACCGGGCGGAGAGCGTAACTGGGACTACCGCTACACATGGATGCGCGACACGACATTCATGCTTCAGGCGCTCCACTGGCTCAACCTAGACTGGGAAGCGGACGAGTTCATGGAGTTTGTCGCCGACATCAAACCCACCGAGGACGGCTCGTTACAGATCATGTATGGCATTGACGGTCGCCGCGAGCTAACCGAATCGACGCGGGACGACCTCTCGGGCTACGCAGGTGCACGCCCGGTCCGCGTGGGCAACGCCGCCTTCAGTCAACGGCAGAACGACGTCTTCGGCGCCGTCCTCGACTCGATCCTACTCCACACCCGCCGCAGCCGGCGTTTGCCGCGCCGGCTCTGGCCGATCGTCGAGGCGCAGGCAGCCTGTGCCACTCGCGTCTGGCGTGACCCTGACCAGGGCATCTGGGAGGCCCGGGGCAAGCCACAGCACTATGTTTCCTCTAAGTTGATGTGTTGGGTCGCCCTTGACCGCGCGAGCAGGCTGGCGGAGATCCGAGGCGACCCAAGTATGGCGGCGACATGGCGTGCAACGGCGGACGAGATCCGGGCGGACATCCTCGCTCATGGTGTCAGTGATCGAGGCGTGCTGCGCCAGCACTATGAGACGGATGCGCTCGACGCCTCGACGCTGCTGGCCGGAAACTTCAAATTCCTTTCGCATGACGACGAGCGCCTGCGGAACACGGTTCTTGCCGTTGCCAAGGAGCTGACAGAGAACGGCTTTGTCTTGCGTTACCGCACCGACGAGACCGACGATGGACTCTCCGGGAAGGAGGGAACGTTCGTCATCTGCTCGTTCTGGCTCGTGTCCGCTCTTGCGATCGTGGGAGAGCTGCAGCGAGCCCGCGACCTAATGGAGCGGCTACTGCGGATCGCCTCGCCTCTCGGTCTCTATGCCGAGGAATATGACCCGGAGACAGGTAGGCATCTGGGGAACTTCCCGCAGGCGTTTTCCCATCTCGCGCTGATCGAGGCTGCGGCGCGCATGATCTTTCTCCAGGGGCTCGGGGAGTTCTGAACATGGAGGCATACAACGTTGTCCTCATTGGGGCGAACGCGGGGCGGGCCCTCGCTCGGCAGCTCGCGCCTCCGGCAAGCGCGTCCTGCTGCGTGTGTGGAGATTGACTCCCGTGCGAACCGACTCCTGCCCGCATGCCGACACGAGGAAAGTGATTTCCGATATGCGGGTGCGCACATCAGGCCACGCGGCCAGCCTAACGTGGGGCGAGCCGTGATCGCACCATCCGGAGAGCAGATCGAGATCATAGCCCGGGATCAGCAGGCTGTAATCGTCGAGGTCGGCGGGGGCCTCCGCTCGTACTCCGCCGGCGGTCGGGAGCTTGTCGACGGGTATGGGGCTAACCAGATGAGCTCCTCGGGCAGAGGTCAGGTGCTGATCCCGTGGCCGAACCGGCTGCAAGATGGTAGCTACGAGTTCGATGGGCGCCACCACCAACTCCCGCTAAACGAGCCGGAACGCAGCAACGCGATCCACGGCCTCGTCCGCTGGGTCGCCTGGACCGCC
>DATGCY010000338.1:0-2687 GCA_035311385.1 Candidatus Methylomirabilota bacterium | reverse complement strand
TGGAGATCCCCGCGTTCTCCGGGGTCTCCGTGCGCGTGCCCATCCTGATCATGAGGGAGAAGGCGACCACGGGCGCCTCGGGATTCTCCCGCACGAGCACTGTGAGCCCGTTGGGCAGGTGCGTGCGGGTGACAGTGCCCGTCTGGGCGGCCACCACCGATGGGACCAGGAGCAGCAAGATCGCCACCATCATGCGGGCGCGCGGAAGGCCCATCACTTTTTCCCCGGTACGAAGGAGATGCACGCGTAGTCGGTCAGGGACAGGTACTTGCGGGCGACGTCGCGGATCTGCTCGTTCGTCACCGCGCGCAGACGGTCCACGTAGCGCAGCTCGTCGTCGAGATTGCCCGTGAGCTGGGTGATGCCGTAGGCGGCGGCGATGCCGTCGGAGGTTTCGTAGGCGAAGGCATGCTCTGACTCCGCCTTGGTCACCGCGAGTTGGCGCTCCTCCTCGGTGGGGCCGTCCTTCTCGAGGCGCGCCAGCTCCTCCAGGATGCGCGCTTTCGCCTTCTCGAGATCGCCGGCCTCGAGCTGGGCCTGGACGTAGAAGATGCCCGAGAGCTGCATGGAGGAGTTGCTCACGCTGATCCCCGAGACGAGCCGCTCGCTGTCGCGCAGGGTCTTGGTCAGCCGCGAGCTCTCGGTGCCGCCCAGGATGGTGGCGACGAGGTCGAGGGCGAAGCTGTCCGGATTCGAGAGGCTCGGGGCCTGCCAGCCGATGGCGAACTGCGCTTGCTGCTCAGGGCGCTCCACCGTCTTGCAGACGATCCCCTTGAGGGGGGTGACGGGCGGCGTGGGCGGAGGCGCGTAGCCCGTCCGCGGCCGCTTGCCGAAGGTCTCGTCCACCATGGAGCGGATGGCCTTGGGATCGACGGGGCCTACCACCACGAGGACCATGTTTTCCGGCGTGTAGTACTGCTGGTTGAAGGCCTTGAGCTTGGTGCGATCGGCCGCGTTCATCGTTTCCGGCGTGCCGAGCACCGGGCGGCCGTAGGGATTGTTGGGGAAGACCAGGCCGTAGAGCTGGCGGATGATGGCCGACTTGGGCGTGTCCGTCTCGATGCGCGCCTCCTCGAAGATCACCTGGCGCTCCGCATCGATCTCCTTGGGCTCGAAGGTCGAGCGGAAGGCCATGGCATCGAGGAGCTCGATTGCCTTCCGGGTGCCATCGCTCGGCACCTGGATCTGGAAGGTCGTGTAATCGAACGAGGTGAAGGCGTTGCTCCGTCCGCCCTGCCCCTCCACCGTACGGTCGATGTAGCCGGGGCCGAAGGTGTCGGTGCCCTTGAAGAGCATGTGCTCCTGGAAGTGAGCGTAGCCGAGCCCGTCGGGCTTCTCGTAGCGCACGCCGGTGCCGACCCAGAGGTACACGGCGACGATGTCGGATGAGCGATGCTCCTGGATGAGCAGAGTCAGCCCGTTCGGGAGCACCTCGCGGACGGGACCCGCCGCCTTGATGCTGGCGGCCACCGGCGCGGTGGGCGGAAGGGGAGGCGCGCTGGTGCAACCGACTCCGAGAAGCGTGGCGACGAGGGCGGGGACCACGCCGCGGAGCGATCTCATGCGGCGGAGTCTAGCACAGCCGTATCAAACCGGGATGCAGGCTCCCGTCACAGCCGAGGCAGAATCGGAGGCAAGAAAGGCGATAGCGTCGGCGACAGACTCCGTGCTGACCCATGCCGAGCGGTCCGCGTCCGGCATGGCCTTGCGGTTGCCCGGCGTGTCCATCGTGCTGGGCAGCACCGCGTTCACCGTGATGCCGTGCGGCCGCTCTTCCTGGGCAAGGGCCTGGGTCAGCGCGATGACGGCGCTCTTAGCCACCGTGTAGCCGATGAAGCCTCCCAGGGGCGGGACCACGGCCCGAGAAGCGATATTAATGATGCGGCCCCGCCGGGCCGCTCGCATGCCGGGGAGGACGGCTCGGCAGCCCACCACCGTCGAGGTAAGGTTGAGGTCGATCATCCGGCGCCACTCTGCGAGAGGAGTGGAGGCGAGGTCGCCTCCCGCAAAGCCGCCCACGGCGTTCACCAACACGTCGACCCGCTTCGACCCGGCGGCCGCCTCCGTCACGAAGGTGGCGACGGCGGCCTCGTCCACCATGTCGATCTTGCGGCCCGAAAGCCGGGCGCGCGCCTCGCCGGCCGCCTCCCCGAGCGCCGTCCATTCCTCGGAGACGAACCAGGGCACGGCGACCGTGGCGCCGGCGCGGAGGAATCGAAGCACGATGGACCGGCCAAGGGCCCCCGTACCCCCGGTGACCACGGCGATCTTGCCCGTCATGAGCGCGGTCCCGCCAACGCCTCCATCCGGGCGGCCAGGTCGAAGTCGAGGGTGGTCAGCCCGCCTGCGTCGTGGGTGCTGAGATCGACGACCACGCGATTCCAGACGTTGGACCACTCCGGATGATGACCCATGGCCTCGGCCACGAGGGCGACCGCGCTCATGAATCTCCACGCGTCAACGAAATCCTTGAAGGTGAAGCTCTTGTGGAGCTTGCCCGCCTCGAGCGTCCAGCCGGGCAGGGCGGGCAACCTTCCCGCGATGTCGGACGGCGAGAGCGTGCCGGGCCGCGCCATGCGGGACTAGCTGGCGGCCGGTGCGGCCATGATGGCGGAGCGCTGGATGTCGTCGTAGCGGACCTTGGAGACGTCAAAGGCTTCGATGTTCTCCACGAGCTTCTTGAAGGT